>CABZPS010000005.1 GCA_902527635.1 uncultured Pelagibacteraceae bacterium
ATGAAAATATCAGTAAGATTTCTAATTTTGAAAAGATTGATCCAATAATTAAAAAAAATGGAAAAACTAAAAAAATAATAATGGAAGGAGGTGCATTTGATATAAATGGCTCAGGATCAATTCTATTAACTGAGGAGTGTTTACTGAGCAAAACTCAGGAAAGAAATAAAGATTTTGTCAAAAAAGATTACGAGGAACTATTTAGAAGATATTTGAATATAAAAAACTTTATATGGCTTAAAAAAGGGATTGCAGGTGATGATACACACGGACATATTGATGACATAACGAGATTTGTCTCTAGAAATACAATTATGACCGCGATTGAGACTAATAAGAAAGATAAAAATTACAAAAACTTGAGTGAAAATTTAAAAATTTTAAAAGAAAGTAAAAATGAGAAAGGGAAAAAATTTAAAATCATAAAGGTACCTATGCCATCGCCTATCTATATAGAGAACACAAGGGTCCCTGCAAGTTATATGAATTTTTATATTTGTAATAAAAAAGTACTACTACCAATATTTAAAGTTAAAGAAGATATTATTGCCATTAAAATATTCAAAGACTTTTTTAGAAAAAAGGAAGTTCAAACAATTGATTGCAGTAAATTAATATGGGGATTTGGTGCTATTCACTGCATGACCCAACAAGAACCTAAAATTTAGTTAGGCTGCTTTTAATGTACCTAATAGTATTCTAAAAGGTATAAGCATAACTAAGGCAACAAAAATTTTAACTGCTAAATCTCCTATTGAAAGAGTAGTCCAGGGTATTCCTGTTCCATAAAATGATATCGAGAAGAACAGAAAAGTATCTACTGTTGAGCCAATTAAAGACGATGTTAAAGGAGCTATATACCATTTTCTTTTTCTCAACTTATCAAAAATTTGAACGTCTAAAAGTTGAGCGATTAAAAATGCAGTACCTGATCCTATTGCAATTCTAATTGAAATGAGATCAGTAAAATTTGTCGAGAATATTAATGTAAACAAAATTCCTATAGTAAAACCAATATATACAATCTTTCTAGCCACAATTTTTCCAAAAGATCTATTGGCCAAGTCTGTGATTAAAAAGGCAATAGGATAACTAAAAGCACCATAAGTTAATAGCTCTTCTAAACCATAATAGTTAATTGGGAACTGAACTAAGTAGTTTGAGGCTAAAACTACAACCCCCATAATCAATGAAAGTAACAAAAATAATTTATTCATTAGGCGTTTTTAGATTGGATTATTTTTTTTTGAAATGGTGATTTAATTAAAAGACTTTTTTTTAATTTTTTCAATCTTGGTGATAAATTTTTATTTTTTACAGTCTTTAAAAATTCGTCAAAACTACCTTTCTTGTCTACTGATCTTACTCCAGCATTGCTGACTGTTAATTTTAAACTTCTTTTTAAAAGTTCACTGGTAAACTTAACTTTTTTTAAATTTGGTAAAAATCTTCTTTTTGTCTTATTGTTAGCGTGACTAACATTATGACCTTTCATTGGAATTTTCCCAGTTAATTCACATTTTTTTGACATAATAGATCGTCTATATAAGATTAGAAAATGCTTGCGTCAAGTTTATAAAATTTGAATCTTATTTTTTTCCTATAATTTCTGAGAAATTCTTAACACCATCTTTAATCAACAATTCTTTAAGCTCTTTTTTAATTAAATTAACAATATTAGGCCCTCTGTAAACCATTCCTGTATAAAGTTGAACATAATTGGCACCCGCCAAAAATTTTTCATAAGCGCTTTTTCCTGAATCAACTCCACCAACGCCTATAATTTTAATTCTTCCATTAAGAATTTTGTAAAATTTATGAATTAAATTTGTAGATTTTTCTTCAATTGGTTTTCCAGAAAGACCTCCTTTTTGATGCTTTTGTATATTATTCAAACTATCCCTAGTTGAGTCTGAAGTATTTGAAATAATAACAACCTCAATGTTATTATTTAATAATACATCTGAAATATTTTTAATTTCTTTATCATCTATATCAGGAGAAACTTTTACTGCTAATGGAACTGTTGAATTTAAATCTTTTTTTTCATTCTCTATTTCTTTTAACAATTCATTTAATTTTGATTGATCATGAAAATTTCGTAGATCTTCAGTATTTGGTGAAGAAATATTTATAGTAATATAATCAGCAACATTATGAAAGGTTTTAAGACACTTTAAATAGTCCTCAAGTCTATTTTGAGAATCTTTATTTGGTCCAATATTTATACCCAGTAAACCAATTTGTTTATCAGATTTAATTCTATGGACTATATTTTCTGCACCAGAGTTATTAAAGCCAAGTCTATTTATTAGTGCCTCATCCTCTTCTAATCTAAATACTCTTGGTTTAGGATTTCCCTGTTGCTTTAAAGGAGTTATAGTGCCTACCTCTACAAATCCAAATCCCAATTTAAATAGTGAATTATATACTTCAGCATTTTTATCAAAACCTGCTGCCATGCCAATAGGATTTTCCAATTTTTTATTAAATAATTTTGTTTCAAACAAGGGATTATTTTTTTCACGACCTAAAATATTTGGAATAAAATTAAATTTTAATGATTTTATAGCTAAATTATGGGCTGTCTCTGGATCTAATTTAAAAATCAAAGATCTTAAATTTGAAAACATCATTTTACTCTTTTTTGTATAAGATCTTTTGTTTCTTGGACACCAAAAAAACTTATAAAAAATCCCATTCGTGGTCCATTTTGGTCACCGAAAACAACCTCATAAATTAATTTAAACCAGTCTCTTAAATTTTTAGAGTATCCATTTTCTTTACCAGTTGAATAAATTAATGTTTGGATATCCTCTGGTGACATTTCATCATTACAATTATCTAATGTACTAACTAAAGCTTTAAGTGCAATTTTTTCATCATTATTAGGTATTTTATATTTTTTTTGTTTTTTTATGACATCGTTAAAATATTTAATTGCATATTCTACTAAATCATTAAAAATTGGATAATCTTTTTCCTCAATATCTTTTTTATATTTCTTTACAAATTTCCATAGAAGCTCTTTACTATCAGCATTACTTGTTTCAACAAGATTTAAAAGCATTGAAAAGGACATTATCATTTTTTCTACAGGAACTTTACTATCATGTACATGCCATACAGGATTCATTAACAACTTGAAATCATCTTGATTTTTCGCCTTATCCAATAATTCTAGATATTCATCAACAGTTTTTGAAACAATTTCTTTATAAAGTTTTTTAGCTCTTTTAGGATTTTGATACATATATAAAGAAAGACTTTCTGGTGAAGCATATTTTAGCCATTGATCAATCGTAATTCCATTTCCCTTTGATTTAGAAATTTTCTCCCCTTTTTCATCCAAAAATAATTCATAAGCGAATCCAGATGGTTTTGTTTTTCCTATTAGTTTTATTATTTTTGAGGATAAAATTGCGCTCTCAATAAGATCTTTTCCATACATTTCAAAATCTACATCTAAAGCATACCATCTCATTGCCCAATCTACTTTCCATTGAAGCTTGCAATTACCATCTAGAATACTCATCTCTAAATCTCTTCCATTATTATCAAAAATTATTGTCGATTTTTCTTTATTTATTTCTTTCATTGGAATTTCTAAAACATGACCTGTATCAGGACAAATTGGTAAAAAAGGACAATACGTTTTCTGACGCTCTTTTCCCAATGTTGGCAATATAATATTCATGATTCCATCATAATTTTTTAAAATTTCTTGAAGTGATAAATTAAAAAAACCTGACTTGTAAAGTTTTGTCGAACTTTTAAAAATATATTTAAAGTTAAAATTATTTAAAAAATTTTTAAGCATTTGATTATTATGCTCTCCAAAGCTATCAAACTTTTTAAACGGATCTGGAACTTTAGTTAGCGGTTTATGTAAATTTTCTTCAAGTAAGTCTTTATTTGGTACATTGTCTGGAACTTTTCTAAGTCCATCCATATCATCAGAAAACGTAATAATTTCGGTAGGAAGATTGGTAAGATGTTTCAAGGCATTAACAATCATTGAGGTTCTAGCAACTTCACCAAAGGTTCCTATGTGGGGAAGTCCACTAGGGCCGTAACCTGTTTGTAGAGTAATTTTACCTTTTTTTTCTATTATGGACTTTCTTTCTCGAAGCATTTTTTTTGCCTCAACAAAAGGCCACGCACTTGTTTTGTCTAAATTTTCTTTTTTTATCATTAATAAACTTAATAAATTCTCTAAATTACGAACAACCTAATTCTTATAGAGTTGAAATTTATTTACCATAAAATAATGTTCTTTCAAAATGTCTAATTATAAAACTGTTTTTTTTACACTTGGAATTCTGCAAATAATACTCGGGATTTTTATGTTCATTCCAGTTGGTTTGCAATTTTTATATAATGAAATTGACTCCTCCTTTTTTGGTGCTTCAATAGTAACAATTATTTTTGGAACTTTATTTTTTCTATCGAATTTAGATCATAATAAAAAATTAAATCTTCGGCAGGCTTTTTTATTAACTGCTTTGTCTTGGTTAAGTATTGCTACATTTGGTTCACTTCCATTTTTGTTCTCAAGTATTAATTTTTCATTTACAAACGCATTTTTTGAGAGCATGTCTGGTATTACTACCACAGGCTCTACTATTATTTCTAACCTTGAGGATATGCCAAGAAGTATCTTATTATGGAGAGCGTTACTTCAGTGGTTGGGTGGCATTGGTATCATTGTTATGGCAATCACATTGATGCCAATTATGAATGTTGGTGGTATGCAACTTTTTAAAATTTCAAATAATGACTCATCTGAAAAAATTCTACCTAAATCAAAAGAAATAGCATTAAGATTAATACTTGTTTACACAACACTGACAATATTTTGTGCAACATCCTACAAAATCTTTGGGATGAATTTCTTTGATAGTATAACTCACTCTATGACTACAATAGCTACTGGGGGATTTTCGAACTATAATGAGTCCTTAGGTTTCTTTAATAGTAGATTTATCGAAAGTACAGCAATAATTTTCATATTATTAGGGAGTATTCCTTTTATTTCCTACATAAAATTTTTAAATGGAGATAGAGAAATTTTTTTCAAAGATATACAAATCAAAACATTTTTAAAAATAATCTTTTTTTCAATAGTAATTTTATCAATTTATCTGAATTTTAATGGGTCAATTAAATTTGATTTTATTGCAGTGTTATTTAATGTAATATCAATATTAACTGGTACAGGTTATGTTAATGCTCAATTTGATAGTTGGGGAAGTTTTTCACTCGTATTATTCTTAATATTAATGTTTATAGGTGGTTGCGCAGGTTCAACAACATGTGGCGTTAAAATATTTAGAATTCAAATTTTATACTCTTTTGTGACTAATAATTTAAAGAAAATTATTTATCCAAAAGGAGTTTTTATTCTTAAGTATGATCAAAACCCAATCGATAATAAATTTATTTCGTCAATAATTTCTTTTATTTATTTGTATTTAATTATATTTTTTCTTCTGGCTGTCATGCTATCTTTAACTGGACTAGATTTTGTGACTTCAATTTCTGGAGCAGCTACATCAATATCTAATGTTGGACCAGGTTTAGGTTCAACTATAGGTCCCAATGGCGATTTTTCCTCAATACCAAACATATCAAAATGGATATTGTGTTTAGGAATGATTTTAGGAAGACTAGAATTATTTGCAATATTGGTTTTATTTTTACCCTCATTCTGGAGAAATTAAA
Source organism: uncultured Pelagibacteraceae bacterium (assembly GCA_902527635.1). Lineage (GTDB taxonomy): Bacteria > Pseudomonadota > Alphaproteobacteria > Pelagibacterales > Pelagibacteraceae > Pelagibacter. Next base: position 5,725 of record CABZPS010000005.1, read on the forward strand.
CTATGAAAAATATTAATATTTTTTTTGAAAAAAAACCTTTAAAAATGATTTGTTTAGGATTTTCATCTGGGCTTCCAATATTGCTAGTTTTTTCAACTCTTTCGGTTTGGCTCGTCAAAGCAGGAATAACTAGAAGCACTGTAACATTATTCAGCTGGGCAGGATTTGCGTACGCATTTAAATATCTATGGTCACCACTTGTAGATAATTACAAATTACCAATCTTTAAAAAATTTGGTCATAGAAGAAGCTGGCTCTTGTTTTCTCAATTTTTAATTATTATTGCATTAATATTAACTGCATTTACAGATCCTAAAGAAAGTTTGTTTTTTACTGCTTTATTAATTACAATTCTAGCCTTTTTTAGTGCAACTCAAGATATTCTGATTGATGCTTTTAGAATTGAGTCTGTTCCACAATCTTTGCAAGGTCCGTTATCTTCAATGTATATAGCTGGTTATAGAATTGCGATGCTTGTTGCAGGTGCTGGAAGTTTATGGTTGGCATCCTTTTTTGGGACAGAGATTTATGACCAAAATGTATGGAAAAAAGTTTATCTAATTATGTCTTTGTTCATGTTTGTTGGAGTTTTTGCAACATTTATCTCAGACGAGCCAAAATTAAAAAGAAATTTAAATTCCGACAATCATGTAAAATTTCTGATAACCATCCTCATTGCTGTAATAGGGTTTATTTATTTGTACTCAGTTATAGATAGCCCTTTTGAAAAAAAAGACGTTTTAATTAATTTTTTATTTTCATTATCAAGATTGATAATCTGTTTTATTTTTTCATATTTAATAATTTCTTTACTTATATTGATTCAATTTGCTCCCAAAAATAAAATTTCAAAGAGTTATATGGGTCCAATTTTAAATTTTATTCAAAGATATGGAAAATTCGCATTTTTAATACTTATTTTAATTTCGCTATATAGAATTGCTGATATCGTAATGGGGGTTATGGCAAATATATTCTATTTAGAAAAAGGTTATAAAATTTCAGAAATTGCAACTTATTCAAAATTTTTTGGAGTTTTTGCTACAATATTTGGTGGATTTATTGGGGGTTATTGCTCATATAAATTTGGTACAATGAAATGCTTATTCTTTGGTGCCTTGATTGCTGCTTTAAGTAATTTGTTGTTTGCATGGTTAGCAGTGTCGCCAATCAGCATTAACTTTTTAATTGCTGTGATAACAGCTGATAACATTTCTAGTGGATTTGCTGGAGCTGCCTTCGTAATCTATTTATCAGGCTTAACCTCAATAAAGTTTACTGCAACACAATATGCTTTATTCAGCTCCATAATGTTATTTTTACCTAAATTAATTGCAGGGTATGCTGGTAGCTGGGTCGATGTTATGGGATATCCGTATTTTTTTTCTTTCACTGCTCTTTTAGGATTACCTGTTCTTATATTAATATTTTGGATTAGTAAAGTTGCGCCAATAAAAAATTAAATGAAACACAATTTCTTAAATACGTCTATATCTAACTTATATACCAAACCGTCTAGTAAATCTGAGGTTAGATCACAAATAATATATGGAGAAAAATTTAAAGTACTATCAAAGAGAAAAAATTGGTTAAAAATTAAAACTAGTTATGATAATTATGTCGGCTTTTTAAAAAATGATAATTTTAAAAAAAGATTTAATCCAACTGAAAAAGTATTTAAATTAAAAGCCAAAATTTACAAAAAAGTTAAAAAAAAATATTTTCCAACCAATCAATTTTTATATTTTGCTTCAGGAATAACGGTAGTTAGTAAAAATAAAACTTTTGTTCAATTTGAAGATAATAAATGGTTAAGAAATAAAGATTTACGAAAAATTACACATCTTGAAAAAAATTATAAAAAAATTTTAAAATTATTTCTAAATTCTAGATATAAATGGGGTGGTAAAACAGCTGACGGTATTGATTGTTCTGCATTAATACAAATGTACTATTATTATAATAGAATTTTTTTTCCTAGAGATTCAAAAGATCAAGTAAAATATTGTAAAAGAAAAATAAACAGAAATTTGTCAGAGGGAGATATTATCTTTTGGAAAGGACACGTAGGAATGTGTCTTAATAAACATAAGTTTATTCATGCCTATGGTCCCAGAAAAAAGGTTATAATAATGCCAACAAAATTTACTATTATGTTAATAAAAAAAACAGCCAAATTGAATATCAAAAAAATAAGTAATATTAAAAAATATTAATTTCTTCCAAAATCTGGTTTGCTAGTATCTTGTTTCAATTTAACAATTTTAGATCTTACTTTTTTAGTTTGACTTAATTTTTTTATTACTGATTTACTATTACCTGAGATAATGTCTTTCTTAAAAGAATGGAGATTTTTTACAAAAATATCAATTGCTTTTGATACATTTGTTTTATTGTAAAAAAAAATATCTCTCCACATTATTTCATTTGATGCAGCTATTCTTGAAAAATCTCTCAAACCACCTGCGCTATATTTAATTAAATTGTATCTCTGTTTTTTTTCAAAATCTTGTGCAGATTTTACAAGATTATAAGCAATCAAGTGTGGCAAATGACTTGTAATTGAAAAAATCTTATCATGTTTTTCAGAGTTCATGACAACAGTTTTGGAGCCTATTTTTTTCCAGAAAGATCTTATAAAATTTAAATGTTTAATATTAGTTTTTTTATCTTTTATTAAAACACACCATTTATTTACGAATAAATCATCTTTCCCGTTTTCAGGCCCACTAACCTCTGATCCTGCAATAGGGTGACTTGAAGTCCAGGATATCTTTTTTTTTAGATTTTTTTTAATTATTTCATTAGATTTTAGTTTAGCTGAACCGATGTCTGTAATTATATGCTCATATGAAAGATAATCATTTATCTTTAAAATTATTTTTTTATATTCGCTCATTGGTGTGCAAAAAATTATAAAATCTGTATGTGGCACAACATCCTTTAATTTTTTTACGATGGTACCTTTCAATTTAAGTTTCTTTATTTTTTCAATGTTTTTTTTTGATCTTTCATAAATGAAAATTTTTTTTGAAATTTTTTTTTTCGTAATCGTTCTGACTAAAGATGAGCCTAGTAGACCACAGCCAATGATCAATATATTTTTCATCTTTTAAATATACTTTCAGCCGCTCTCATAAATTTTATATTATCAGTTTTTGAGCCCACTGTTAATCTCAACATATTTTTTATCTTATACCCATCCTCTGTTGATCTTAAAATTATTCCTTTGTTTTTTAGTTTTTCGTAAAAATATTTAGCTTTTATACTACATTTTGAAAAGTCCAGAAGTAAGAAATTAGCTGAAATTTTATTAGAATTAATTTCGTAATTTTTTAAGAAATTTTTTATTTTTTTTGCATAAAAAATATTATGGCTAACTGAACGAGATATAAATTTATTATCTTTAAGAGCTTCCATTGCTGCTTTTTGTGCAACTTCGTTAACGTTAAAAGGAGGTTTAATAATGTTTAGGGACTTTATAATTTTTTTTGACCCATATCCCCATCCTATTCTTAATGATGATAATCCGTAAATTTTTGAGAATGTCCTTAAAATAAAAACATTCTCTTTTTTTTTAAACAAATCCAAACCTGATTTGTAATCAGGATTTTTCATATATTCTGCATAGGCATCATCTACTACAAGTAAAATATTTTTTTTTAGTTTTTTTCTTAATTCGATAAGTTCTATCTCAGTTAAATAAGTTCCTGTAGGATTATTTGGATTGGCTAAGAAAACAATTTTAGTTTTTTTTGTAACTTTTTTAATTATTTCTGAAATTGAGACTTTGTAATTTTTTTCTTTAGCGAATATTACGTTTGCACCTACTATTTTTGCATAAATTCTATACATCAAAAAACTGAACTGGGGAACAATTACTTCATCTTTTGGTTTTAAAAATAATTGACATACCATCTGAATAACCTCATCAGATCCAGCTCCACAAATGACTCTGTCTTTATCACATTTAAATTTCTTTGAGATTTGGGACCTGAGCTCTTTAGATTTTCCATCTGGGTATCTAAAAAAATTAAGGTTTTTGGTAGATATTATTTTTTTTACTTTAGAGCTCATACCAAGCGCAGACTCATTAGCCGACAATTTAATAACCTTTTTCAAATTATTAACGCTTGATTTACCCGGCTCATAAGCATCAATATTGAATTTTTTGAATCTCATAATATTTTCTTTTTTTTTAATTTTTATGCTCTTTATAGATAAATTGAGATTTTTTTATATAGTTTAAGTTAAAATATATTAAAATTGACATAGCTCAAAACTTCTTGTACAAAATTTCTGCGCTGATTTATCTGAATTGCGAGCGCTATAAAAAAACCGCTAAAAAAGTTTTTTTCTCACAATTCAAATCTCAGCAATAATTATGAATATAAGAGAAAATATAAAAACATTGATAATTGAAAAACCACTTAAATTAGACTGTGGTCAAACTATTATTAAATTTCCTCTAGCTTACGAGACCTACGGCAAATTAAATGAAAATAAGGATAATGCAATTTTGGTCTTTCACGCCTTAACAGGCGATCAATTTGTAACAGGTATAAATCCTATAACTAGAAAGGATGGATGGTGGTCTTATGCGGTAGGTTCAAAAAAATCTATCGATACAGATAAATATTTTGTAATTTGTGCTAATGTGATTGGTGGTTGCATGGGGTCTTTTGGTCCAAGTCATGAAAATCCAGAAACAAAAAAAATATATGGAACAGATTTTCCAGTTATTACGATCAATGATATGGTAAACGCCCAAGTAAACTTGTTGGATTTTTTTAATATTAAAAAGCTTTTTTCTGTAGTTGGTGGATCAATGGGAGGAATGCAGGTCTTACAATTTGTGAGTAATTTTCCAGACAAAACTAAAACAGCTGTTCCTATTGCTTGTACATCAAGCCACTCAGCACAAAATATTGCATTCAATGAACTTGGTAGACAAGCAATAACTGCTGATCATAATTGGATGAATGGAAAATATAATTCTAAAAGCACATTGCCAGATAAAGGGTTAGCTGTAGCAAGAATGGCTGCTCATATTACATATTTATCTAAAAAGGGACTTCAAGAAAAATTTGGTAGGAAACTTCAGGAAAGAGATGATCTTAAATTTGGATTTGATGCCGATTTTCAAATAGAAAGTTATTTACGCTATCAAGGTTCAGTATTTGTAGATAGATTTGATGCTAACAGTTATCTTTATATAACTAGAGCAATGGATTATTTTGATTTGGTTAAACAATTTGATGGCAACTTATCAAACGCCTTCAAAAAAACTGAAACAAAATTTTTTGTGATGTCTTTTACATCAGATTGGCTTTATCCAACTCAAGAGAATAAAGATATAGTTATTGCGTTAAACGCAATTGGTGTGAATGTAGGTTTTGTTGAAATAGAATCTGATAAAGGACATGACTCCTTTTTGCTAGAGGTTCCAAATTTTTTAAATGCACTTAAAAATTTTTTAGATAAATCTTATGTAGAAAGTAATAATGAAAGCTGAATATAATTTTATTGCAAATATAATCGAGAAAAACTCAACTGTATTAGATGTTGGTTGTGATGATGGAACTTTGATGGAATTTTTGAGAAAAAACAAAAATGTGAATATAAGAGGAATTGAAATTTCTAAAGAAAAAGTTCAAATATGTATAGCTAAAGGATTGACGGTTATTGAGGGTAATGCAGAACTTGACTTAAAGCAATTTCCAAAAAATTCTTTTGATTATGTTGTTTTGGGTCAGACACTGCAAGCTTTTATAAATCCAGAAATTGTCATTAAGGAACTTTTAAGAGTTGGCAAAAAAGCTATAGTGACTATTCCAAATTTTGGAAATTGGAAAGTAAGGTTAGACTTACTTTTTAAAGGAACTATGCCAATTACAAGTTCGCTACCCCATGAATGGTATAACACACCAAATATTCACATGTGCACTATTAAAGATTTTGTAAAATTTTCAGAAACTATAAATTTTAAAATTGTTAAATCTTTAGCGCTAATAAATAAAAATATTTCAAATATAAGTAAATCAAATATTTTTTTGAAAAATTTATTTGGAGAACTCGGAATTTTTTTAATTGAAAATAAATGAAAATAAAAATTATTAAATGCCTCCAAGATAATTATAGTTACGTTATAATTGATGAAAATAACCAATCTGCTTGTGTAGTTGATCCAAGTGAATCTAAACCAATAATTGATTTTATAGTTAACAATAATATAGATCTAAAATACATTCTAAATACCCATCACCACCATGATCATATTGGTGGCAATCTTGAACTGAAAAAAAAATATAATTGTGATATTATTGGATTTAAAGATGATAAAGATCGAATTCCAGGAATAGATGTTCTTGTAGAAAATAATCAAATCTGGAAAAAAGATAACTTTGAAGCAAAAATTTACCATACCCCAGGTCATACGTCAGGCCATATTGCTTTTCATTTTTTTAAAGAAAAAACAATTTTTACAGGTGATACTTTATTTTCTTTGGGTTGTGGCAGAATTTTCGAAGGAACTTATGAACAAATGTTTAACTCTTTAAAAATATTTAAAAATTTACCTAAAGATACTCTGATTTATTGTGGTCATGAATACACTCTAAAAAATTCCGAATTTTGTGAATTTAATGATCCAGACAACCTAAAACTAAAAGAAAAAATTTTAAAGATCAAAAATAATCTAAAAGTTAATTCGCCAACCATACCCTCTGTTTTAGATGATGAATTAAAGTGTAACATATTTTTAAAAGCTAAGGATATTGAAAGTTTTTCAAAACTGAGAGATTTAAAGGATAATTTTTGATTTATTGAGCTTGACTAAAGTCTCGCTCAGATTATATTGCGACTATTAAAAATTGAAATCCTTATGTCTTATGCAGTAATACAAACCGGTGGAAAACAATACAAAGTAGTGTCAGGTGAAATCCTAAAAATAGAGAAATTACCAAACTCAAAACCAGATACTAAAGTAGAATTTAAAGAAATTTTGGCTTACGGAAACGGAAAAGAGATCGAAATCGGATCTCCTATGGTGCAAGGTGCAAAAGTTGAGGCGAACCTGATAAAAAACAGCAAAAGTAGAACTATTTTAATTTTTAAAAAAAGACGAAGACAAAATTCAAGAAGAAAGAATGGACATAGACAACATTATTCTATGATCAGAATAAATAAGATTTTTTCAAAAGATGGTAAGATTTTGTCTGAGGCTAAAGAGATTTCTAAAGCAACAAAAGCAGCAGCAAAGGATACAAAAGAAAATAAAAAATAAGGTAAAGTTATGGCAACGAAAAAAGCAGGAGGATCATCAAGAAATGGACGTGACAGTGCTGGTCGAAGACTTGGTGTGAAAAAATATGGTGGAGAAACTGTGGTGCCAGGAAACATAATCGTAAGACAAAGAGGGACAAAAATTTTTCCCGGTGAAAATGTTGGTATGGGTAAGGACCATTCAATTTTTTCTGTTATTGAGGGTAAAGTTGTTTTTAAAAAAACTAAATCAGATAGAACTTTTGTTTCTGTAAAACCCAATTAATAGTACAACTTAAAATAGCGTTGTATTATGAAATTCTTAGATCAGGTAAAAATCTATATTAAAGCAGGGAACGGTGGAGATGGTTCTCCTAGTTTCAGAAGAGAAAAGTTTATTGAATTTGGTGGACCAGATGGCGGTGATGGTGGAAAAGGAGGTTCTGTTATTTTAAAAGCTGAACAAAATTTAAATACATTAATTGACTTCAGATATCAGCAACACCACAAAGGTCAAAGAGGTGAGAATGGCTCAGGTCAAAATCGTACAGGAAAAGGTGGAGAGGACTTAATACTTAAGGTTCCTCTGGGAACTCAAGTCTTTGAAGAAGATAACAAAACTCTCCTATATGATTTCACTAAAATCGGGGAGAAGTTCATTGTTGCCTCTGGAGGAAAAGGAGGTTTAGGTAATTCAAGATTTAAAAGTTCAACTAATAGAGCGCCGAGAAAATATACTAAAGGTATGATGGGTGAAGAGTTTACAATTTGGCTTCAATTAAAAACAATTGCTGACATAGGCATTATAGGATTACCAAATGCAGGTAAATCAAGTTTACTAGCGGCAATAACAAATGCAAATCCAAAAATTGCTAATTATCAATTTACTACCTTAAATCCAAATCTTGGTGTTGCAAGTTATGACAATAAAGAAGTTACTCTAGCGGATATACCTGGTTTAATAGAAGGAGCACATGAGGGGACTGGACTTGGAACGAAATTTTTAAAACATATCGAGAGATGTAAATCTCTTTTACATTTAATAGATATTACAAATAATGATTTAAAAAAATCTTATAATCAAGTAAAAAAAGAACTCCAAAATTATGGTAAGGATCTTATTAAAAAAAAAGAATTGATTGTTTTAAACAAGATAGATTTATTAGATAAAGAAATTGTTCAAAAAACAGTAAAAAGTTTTTCGAAGGATAAAAATTGTGAAGTTTTAACTTTGTCAACATTAGAGAAAGACTCAATATCTAAAATTAAGGCTAAACTTATTTCATATGTCTCTTAAAAACTCAAAAATAATTGTAGTTAAAATTGGATCCTCTTTGATAGTTGATAAAAACAAAAAAATAAGAAAAAATTGGTTACTAAGTTTTGCCAAAGATATAAAAACTTTAAAATCTAAAAATCAACAGGTTGTAATTGTAAGTTCTGGAGCTATTGCTCTTGGTTGTAAAAAAATGAACTATAGTAAATCAGTTTTAAAACTAGATAAAAGTCAAGCAATAGCTTCTATCGGACAAATAGAATTGATGAATTTATTTTCAGAAACTTTTTCAAAGTATAAATTAAATATTTCCCAAATTTTGCTTACATTGGAAGATACTGAAGAAAGAAGAAGATCAATAAATGCGAAAAGAACTTTTGAAAATTTATTTCAACTTAATTATATTCCAATAGTAAATGAAAATGACACTATTGCTACATCAGAAATAAAATTTGGGGATAATGACAGATTAGCCTCTCGAGTGGCTCAAATTACTAATGCAGATACATTAGTTTTATTATCAGATGTAGATGGCCTTTATACAAAAAACCCAAAAAATTTTAAAGATGCAAAATTAATTAGAAATATTTCTAACATCAAAAAAGATTTAAAGAATGTTGATATTAGAGGAATAACAGAATTTGGGAGTGGAGGTATGGATACTAAAATTGAAGCTGCAAGAATATGTAATTTAGCTGGTTGTGATATGGTAATAGCAAATGGGTTATATTTAAATCCGATTTATCAAATAGAAAAGAAAAAAAATTCTACATGGTTCATCTCTAAAGTTCCAAAATTAGATGCTAGAAAAAAATGGATTATAAGTTCTATTTCACCAAAAGGAGAACTAGTGATTGATGATGGTGCCAAGAAAGCATTAATAAATGGAAAAAGTCTATTGGCTGCTGGTATCAAGAAGGTTAATGGTGATTTTAAAAAAGGTGATCATATAAAAATTTTAGATAATAAACTTAAAGAATTTGCTAGAGGCTTAAGTTCATTTTCATCAAATGAGATAAATAAAATTTTAGGATGCCACTCTAATGAGGTAAAAAAGATTCTCGGCTATATTTCAAAATCTGAAGTGGTCCACAAAGACGATATGGTAAAAATATGATAAAAAAAATGTTAGCCGATATCGGAAAAAAATCAAAAAGTGCCTTGGCACATCAAGTGGATACTAGGAAGAAAAATAAAGTATTAAAAGACTACTGTACACTTATTAGAAAAAATAAAAAATTAATCCTTAGTGCTAATAGGAAAGATGTTAATAGATCTATAAATAAGGGGGTTAAGAAAAACTTAATTGATCGTCTTATCTTAAATGAAAATAAAATATCCAGTATTATTAATTCAATAAAATCTGTAATAAAACTTAAAGACCCAACAAATAGAGTTTTAGAAAAATGGAAGAGACCAAATGGGTTGACTATTTCTAAAGTCTCAATTCCAGTAGGAATAATTGCTATTATTTATGAAAGTAGGCCGAATGTTACTTCAGATGTAGCATCGTTATGCTTTAAATCTGGAAACCCAGTAATTTTGAGAGGTGGATCAGAAGCTTTTTTTTCAAATAAAATTTTGTCAAAGCTTTTTAGAGACTCATTAAAAAAAAATAATATTAATAAAAATTTTGTTCAATTTATTGATTCTACTAATAGATATATTGTTGATTTTTTATTAAGTAAAATGGATAAATATGTTGATGTGGTTATTCCTAGAGGAGGAAAGAATTTAGTAAAAAAAGTTCAAAAATTATCTAACCTACCGGTGATTGGTCATTTGGAAGGAAATTGCCATACTTATATTGATAAGAACGCAAACTTAAATGTAGCAAAAAAGATTATTTTTAACGCAAAATTAAGGAATACTGCGATTTGTGGTGCTACTGAAACGATTTTAGTTCATCAAAAAATTTTAAAAAGATCGTGTAACATAATTTTAAAACACTTAGAAAATCATGGATGCAAAATTATTGGAGATAATAGAATTAAAAAAAATTATAAAGGGAAGATTATTCGAGCTACTGATAAAGATTGGTCAAAAGAATACTTATCAGCTACAGTTTCTGTAAAATGCGTAAACGATATAAATGATGCAATCAATCACATAAATAAATACGGCACAATGCACACTGATTCGATTATTACCATGAATAAGAAATCAGCAAAAAAATTTTTGGATGCAGTTAAAAGCTCAATTGCCATGCATAATACATCAACTCAATTTGCAGATGGTGGAGAATTTGGTTTTGGTGGTGAAGTTGGTATTTCAACTAATAAGCTTCCTCCTAGAGGTCCTGTTGGACTAAATCAGTTAGTTTCTTATAAGTATCAAGTAACTAGTGATGGAAGAATAAGGAAATAATTTGAGACTTAAAAATAAAATTGGAGTTCTCGGTGGATCGTTTGATCCTGCTCATAAAGGCCATTTAATAATATCTAAAAAAGCTATCCAAAAATATAGATTAAAAAAAATAATTTGGGCAGTTACTTTATATAATCCATTGAAGAAAAAAAATAATACAAGCATTTCGGATAGAATAAAAAGTTGTAGAAAAATTATAAAGACAAATAATTTTATAAAAATAAAATTTTATGAAAAAATAATTGGATCTAACAAAACTATAGACTTAATAAATTATTTAAAAAAAGCCACTAATTCTGAAATTTATTTTTTAATGGGTGCAGATAACCTTATTAATTTCCATAAATGGTATAAATGGAAAACTATTTCAAAAAAATGCAAGATTATAGTTTTTGATCGCCACGGTTATAAAAAAAAATCACTAAATTCTGTATCATACAAGAGATTGAACGGTAAAAGTTTAAAGTTTGTTGAATTTAATAAGGTCAATATTTCGTCTTCTCAATTAAGAAAAATTTGATAATGTAAAAGTAATTAATGGATAAAATCTTAAGATTAAAAAAAATTATTATCGATACTTTAGATACAAATAAAGCGCAGAATATTGTAAGCATAGATTTAAAAGACAAAAGTTCTATGGCTGATTACATGATAATAGCTAGTGGAACTTCATCTAGACATATCCAAGCCTTATCTGAACAAGTTTTAGAAAAACTTAAAAATAATGGAATAAAAGACTCTAAAATTGAAGGGAAGGACAGTGCGGAGTGGAAATTAGTAGATGGTATTGATTTAATAATACATATTTTCCATCCGGAAAAAAGAAGCTTTTATGAACTTGAAAAAATGTGGTCTGAACTAATACCTAAAGAAAAATTAATAATATAATGAATAAAATAGTACTAAATTTATTAACTTGTATCTTGGTTTTATATTTTCTCAGTCAAAAAGTTTTTTCATCCGAAAGTGAAAATGAAATTTATAAAAAAATTGACATTTTTGGTGAAGTTTTAGAAAAAATCAATAAGGAGTACGTAGATGAAATCAATCAGTCTGACAGTATGGACTCTGCTATTAATGGTTTACTACAATCTTTAGATCCATATTCAGGCTATATGTCCCCAGAAATTTTTAATGAAATGCAAACTGAAACAAGCGGAGAATTTGGTGGACTTGGAATAGAAGTTACAATGGAGTCAGGTGTTGTAAAAGTAATATCCCCTATAGATGATACACCTGCATCAAAAGCTGGCATAAAGGCTGGAGATTATATTGTTAAAATAAATAACACTCAAGTTCAGGGTAAATCCTTAAGTGAAGCAGTTGATTTAATGAGAGGACCTGTCGGATCTAGTATTGATTTAACAATAAGAAGAAGAGGAGAAAAAAAAGCTTTAACTTTTAACGTTACAAGAGAAATTATTCAAATAAAATCTGTAAAAGCAGAACTATTAGAAAAAAATATTGGGTATATAAGATTAACTTCTTTTAATGAAAACAGTGCAAGTCAAATAAAAAAGGAAATCAATAAATTTGAAAAAAATAAAAATTTAAAAGCTTACATTCTTGATTTAAGAAATAATCCAGGTGGTTTGCTATCACAAGCTATAAAGATATCCGATTTCTTTTTAGATAATGGTGAAATAGTTTCTACAAAAAGTAGACAACAATCGGAAAATCGAAAATGGTTTGCCAAAAAAGGAGACCTTACAAAAGGAAAAACTCTTCTTGTTTTAATAAATTATGGCTCAGCGTCTGCATCAGAAATTGTGGCAGGGTCTCTAAAAGATCATAAAAGAGCTATTTTAATTGGTGAAAATAGTTATGGCAAAGGATCTGTACAATCAATTATTCCTCTTAAAAATAATGGAGCTATTAGATTAACTGTAGCCAAATATTATTTACCATCGGGTGAGTCAATTTCTGAAGTAGGTGTGTCACCTGATATAGAGATTGATGAAGAAAATAATGATTTCAAAATTAAAACAGAGACTGATAATCAATTAAATTACGCTATTAAACTAGTTAATGGCTGAAATTTTAGAAAAATATAAAAATTTGCCGTACAGAATGGGTGTTGGTATAGTTGTTTTAAATAAAGAGAACAAAATTTTTGTCGCAAAAAGAATTGATAATCCAAAAAATTTTTGGCAAATGCCGCAGGGTGGGGTCGATAAAGATGAAGATTTTTTATCGGCCGCCTACAGAGAATTAGAAGAGGAAACTAGTATTAAAAATGTTGAGTTAATAACTGAAGTTGATGAAATAACTTCCTATGAATTACCAGATTATCTTTTAGGAAAAATTTGGAAGGGTAAATTTAAGGGACAAAAACAAAAATGGTTTATAATGCGTTATCTTGGAAACGATGATGAAATTAACATTAATACCAAAAAACCTGAATTTTTTGATTGGAAATGGACAGATGTAAACTCAATTACAGAGATAGTCGTAAAATTTAAGCTCAATGTTTATAAAATACTTCAGCAAAAAATTGAAAAAGTTATCAATTAATAGATTTTAGGACTTCAATTTTCTGATCAATTAAGAATTTTACTTGATCGCTTATACTATCTTTGTTTGTTTCTTCCTCAGCCAGTCTTAACATTTCCACTATTTTGCTCTTTTCTATATCTTTAATATTGAAAATAGAACTTGTAAGAATTGATAAATTATTATTCTTAAATTCAATTATTCCATCTTCAACAAAATATTTTTCCTCTGTAGATTTTGAGTAAACTTTAATTATACCAGGCTTTAAAAAAGAAATTATAGATATGTGGTCTTTAAGTATTCCCATCTCTCCCTCAAACGCAGGTACTACGACTTCAGTGACATCTTCCCTTGAAAGAAAAGATTTTTCTGGGTTAACCACTTCAAGTTTAAATTCCTCACCCATTAAGCGGCATCTTTTTTCATTTTTTCAGCTTTTTCTATAGCTTCCTCTATTGTGCCCACCATGTAAAAAGCTGCCTCTGGAAGATCATCATACTCACCTTTACAGATTGCATCAAAACCTTTTATTGTAGACTCAAGATCAACTAGTTTCCCTGGAGATCCTGTGAATACCTCAGCTACAAAGAAAGGTTGTGATAAGAATCTTTGAATTTTTCTTGCTCTAGCAACTACCAATTTATCTTCCTCCGATAACTCATCCATACCCAAAATTGCTATAATATCTTGTAAAGATTTATACGTCTGAAGTATTTTTTGAACTTCTCTAGCAACCCTATAATGTTCATCTCCAACTATTCTTGGATCTAGAATTCTCGAAGTTGAATCTAGCGGGTCTACTGCTGGATATATTCCAATTTCAGCAATTTGTCTTGAAAGTACCGTTGTTGCATCTAGGTGGGCAAATGATGTTGCGGGTGCTGGGTCAGTTAAATCATCAGCAGGGACATAAATTGCTTGGACTGATGTAATTGATCCTTTGTTAGTTGTCGTAATTCTTTCTTGAAGATTACCCATGTCTGTTGCTAAAGTTGGTTGATATCCCACAGCAGAAGGAATTCTTCCTAATAATGCTGATACCTCAGAACCTGCTTGAGTAAACCTGAATATATTATCAACAAAAAATAAAACATCTTGTCCCTCCTGGTCCCTGAAATATTCAGCAACGGTTAACCCAGTAAGTGCTACTCTTGCTCTTGCTCCTGGAGGCTCGTTCATTTGACCATACACTAAGGCAGCTTTTGAACCTACACCTTCTTTTTTAATAACGCCTGACTCTATCATTTCATGATAAAGATCGTTTCCTTCTCTTGTTCTTTCACCGACACCAGCAAAAACAGAAAATCCCCCATGGGCCTTGGCAACGTTATTAATTAATTCCATAATTAAAACAGTTTTTCCAACCCCTGCTCCTCCAAATAATCCAATTTTTCCACCTTTTGCATAAGGAGCTAACAAGTCTATAACCTTAATACCAGTAACAAGAATTTCAGTTTCAGTTGATTGATCATTAAATTCTGGTGCTGATCTATGAATTGGCCAACTTTCTTTTGTTTTAACAACTCCTCTTTCATCTATTGGTTCACCAACCACATTAATAATTCTACCCAAAGTTTCTGGGCCGACCGGAACTTTAATTGGAGCTTTTGTGTTAATTACTTCGTCTCCTCTCTTCAAACCTTCTGTGGCGTCCATAGCAATAGTTCTTGCAGTCGACTCACCCAAGTGTTGAGCAACTTCCAAAACTAAACGATTATTACCATTTTTACATTCCAATGCTGTAAGAATTTCTGGAAGTTCTCCTTCAAATTTTACATCTACTACTGCACCTATAACTTGTGTGATAATTCCTTTGCTCATAATTATAAACTTTCTGCTCCTGATATTATTTCTATTAGCTCTTTTGTAATTGCTGCCTGACGACTTCTATTATATTCAATAGTAAGTTTATCAACCATTTCACCTGCGTTTCTAGTAGCATTGTCCATTGCACTCATTCTTGCACCTTGTTCGCTAGCTGAATTCTCTAACATTGCTTTAAATATTTGTGTTGAAATATTTTTAGGTAATAAATTTGTCAAAATTTCGTCCTCATCAGGTTCAAATTCATAATTATCCACTGATTTCTCATTCTCATCAGTTTCCGTTTTTAAAGGTATGATTTGTTGAGCTTGAGGTATTTGTGTAATTACATTTTTAAATTGATTAAAAAAAATTGTGCAAATATCAAATTCTTCTTTTTGAAACTTCTCGATAATTATTTTACAAACTTTTTCTGCATCAAAGAAATTGGCATTTTTTGAATTTTTGAATGAAATATTTTCAATTATCTTATCGCCAAAAACTCTTTTTAACTGATCATTACCTTTTGAACCTACTGTAATGATTTTTAACTCTTTTCCCTCACTAGACAATTTAGAAAAATAACTTTTTGCTTTTTTAATAATGTTAGAATTAAACCCACCACATAAGCCTCTATCCGAGGTCATTACAATACATAAATGGATTTGATCTTTTCCTGTTCCAGATAGTAGCTTAGGGGCACTTTCTATATCAGAAATTCCCTCAGACAAGTTTAAGATTATATTATTCATTTTTTCAGAGTACGGTCTTCCTTTTTCTGCGCTATCTTGAGCTCTTTTAAGCTTGGCTGCAGCAACCATTTTCATAGCTTTAGTAATTTTTTGTGTAGACTTAACACTTGCTATTCTTTTTTTTAAATCATCTAAACTAGCCATAAATATTTTAGGAATTAAATTTTTTTTTTAACTGTTTTATTACCTCTACTAATTTTTGTTCTGAGTCTTCCTCAAGTTTTCCAGAACTTAAAATAGATCCTATAATTTCTGGTTTTTCGGATTTACATTTTTCAATAATTTTATTCTCAAAATTAGCAATTTCTTTTAGTTCTATGTCATCCAGATAACCCTTTACACCACAAAATACTGAAATTACTTGCTCCGCTACAGTCATCGGAGAATATTGTGTTTGCTTAAGTAACTCTGTGAGTTTTGATCCTCTATTAAGTAATTGTTGGGTTGATGCATCTAAGTCAGAACCAAATTGTGCAAACGCTGCCATTTCTCTATATTGCGCCAGTTCTAGTTTCATCGAACCAGAAACTTTTTTCATAGCTTTTGTTTGAGCTGCAGATCCAACTCTGGAAACTGAAAGTCCTACATTTATAGCAGGCCTTATACCTTGATTAAAAAGTTCAGTTTCTAAAAAGATTTGTCCATCCGTTATTGAAATCACATTTGTGGGTATATATGCAGATACATCACCACCTTGTGTTTCAATGATTGGTAGTGCTGTTAAAGAGCCACCGCCATGTTCATGGCTTAGTTTTGCTGCTCTCTCAAGTAATCTACTATGGAGGTAAAATACATCTCCAGGATATGCCTCTCGTCCCGGTGGCCTTCTTAAAATTAAGGACATCTGTCTATAAGCAACAGCTTGCTTTGATAGATCATCATAGATTATTAATGCATGCATTCCATTATCTCTAAAATACTCACCCATAGCACAACCAGTGTAGGGGGCTAAAAATTGCAAAGGAGCCGAATCTGATGCTGTAGCGGCAACAATAGTCGTATAATCCATTGCACCAGCTTCTTCCAAAGTTTTTTGAATTTGTCTAACAGTTGATCTTTTTTGGCCTACAGCTACATAAATACAATATAATTTTTGTTTCTCATCATCCGATTCATTAATTTTCTTTTGATTAATTATCGCATCAACAGCGACTGCCGTTTTACCTGTTTGTCTATCTCCTATAATTAATTCTCTTTGTCCTCTTCCAATTGGCACTAAGCTATCAATAGATTTTAGACCAGTCTGCATCGGTTCACTAACAGATTGACGAGGTATGATACCTGGTGCCTTTACCTCTACTCTACTTTTTCTAACTCCTTTGTCTAAAGCACCTTTGCCGTCTATTGGATTTCCAAGCCCGTCTACCACTCGCCCCAATAATTCTTTTCCAACTGGAGTATCAACAATACTTCCTGTTCTCTTTACTATATCACCCTCTTTAATATTTCTGTCATCTCCGAAAATGACAACTCCAACATTTTCACTTTCTAAATTAAGTGCCATGCCTTTTGAACCGTCGGTGAATTCAACCATTTCTCCTGCTTGAACATTATCTAATCCATAAATTCTAGCAATACCATCTCCAACTGACAGAACTTGCCCTACTTCAGACACCTCTGCTTTTTTTCCAAAATTTTTAATTTGCTCTTTTAATATTTTTGTTACTTCTGAGGGATTAATTTCCATATCATACCTTCATCATTTTATTTTCTATTTGCTGTAACTTGTTTTTAATTGAGGTGTCAATCATCATGCTACCTACTTGCACAATTAAACCTCCTATTAAACTTTCATCATATTTATAATCTAATCTTATATTTGAATTGAAATATTTAGATAACTCATCCTTTATCTTATTAATTTCATCTTTTGACAAATTTTTTGCAGATCTAATTTCTGTTTTTAACTCTCCTCTTTTTTCTGAACAAATTTCAATAAAATTATTTAGAATGTGC
Organism: uncultured Pelagibacteraceae bacterium; assembly: GCA_902527635.1. Taxonomy (GTDB): domain Bacteria; phylum Pseudomonadota; class Alphaproteobacteria; order Pelagibacterales; family Pelagibacteraceae; genus Pelagibacter. Next base: position 23,635 of record CABZPS010000005.1, read on the forward strand.
TCTATAAAAAAAAATCGTCTTTTAGTTATTAAGAAATTTGTAAAATTTTTTAATAAATTTTCGATTTTCAAATAATCAAAAATTTTGTTAATTGCATTTGTTAACTCTTTGCGACTTACTGTTGGATCTTTAACTAAGTTATTAAAATCAACACTCATCCCGATTAAATTCAAAATTGTTACTGAGTTCATTTCTATTTGAGAAAGCAGGTTAGACTCTTCTGACAACTCATACAAAGCTAAAGAATATCTGTTAGCTGAAGTGTTAGAAAAACCTTTATCTTTACTCAATTTATTACCTTTAAATGTAAGTGATTAATTTAAAAAAATTAGGGTTTAATTAACATATGCCATAATACTCTTCAAGTAACTCATTAGCAAAAAAATGTTTTTTTTGCGCCTTAATTGAAGTTTATTGGATCAACATCAACTGAAAGTTTTATTCCTGCCAAAAATTTATATTTCGTAATTAACATATATAGAGTTTTCTGTAATTTCATATTCTTGGGACCTCTAATTAATAGCCTAATTCGATACTTTCTTTTTAATCTAAATATTGGCGCACTCACAGGTCCTAAGATTTTTCCGAAAAGTTTATTTTTTAAAAACAATTTTAACTTAATCGCCTCTTTTTCCAAATTATTTTCATTTTCCCCAGTTAGAATTAAAGAGATAAACCTCTGAAACGGTGGTAAATTATTTTTTTTTCTTATTTCTATCTCTTTTTCTAAAAAAATATTTGGGTTTTTATTTGTTATATCAGTAATCATTGTGGAATTAGAATTATGGGTTTGAAAATACACAGTTGAAGATTTTCCTGTACGTCCTGCTCTTCCAGCTAATTGATGGTATAGTTGTAAATTTTTTTCTGCACTTCTTAAATCATGATCATAGGATGATGAGTCAATATCAACTACAACTATGCAATTGAGATTTGGAAAGTGAAAACCTTTAGAAATCAATTGTGTTCCAATCAAAATTTCAATTTCATTATTTATAATTTTTTCTAGTTTCTCCTTTGAACCTTTTTGGTTCATAGTGTCACTTGAAAAAATTTCAATTCTTTTCGTTGGAAAATTTTTTTTTACTTCTTCTGAAATCCTCTCTACACCAGGTCCACTAAAAATAAAATCACAATTTTCTTCTTGAGAACATCTTCTTATTAAAGGAGCTTTGAATCCACAATAGTGACACAACAAGTTATTTTTACTTTTATGATAGACTAGATTTATTGAACAGTTAGGACACGAAAAACTATTTAAACATTTTTTACAGAAAACATTTGGTGAAAAACCTCTTCTATTTAAAAAAAACAAAACTTGATCTTTCTTTTCAAGATGAAAATTAACTTTTTGAATTATTTCTTTTGAAAGCCAAGACTTTTTTTGTAGCCTAATTTGACTTAAATTTATTATTTCATAATTTGGTAAAGACGCATTTTGATATCTTTTTTCAAGTTTTGAAATACTGTACTTCTTCTTTTTTATGTTTTCATATGTTTCTACAGAAGGAACAGAAGTTATTAAATTAACTGGAATTTTTTCAAATGATGCTCTTGAGATTGCCATATCTCTAGCATTATATATTACTCCTTCATCTTGTTTGTACGATTGATCATGTTCTTCATCAACAATAATTAATCCCAAATTTTTAAATGGTAAAAACAATGATGAACGTGCACCAATTACAACACTTATTTTGCCCCTAATAATACCATTCCATATAATCCTTTTATTTTTTTTTGAAATGCCAGAATGCCAAATTGCAGGATTAAATTTAAAAAATTCATTAAATTTTTTTTCAAATTGATTGGTAAGACCTATTTCTGGCAAAAGAATTAAGCCTTGAAAACCTTTTTTTAAAACATTTTTTAAAGCTTGAAAATATACAAATGTTTTACCTGATCCCGTTGCACCTTGTAAAACGTGCACATTAAATTTTTTATTTGAATTATTTATTTGTTTTAAAGATTTTTTTTGATCAGTTGTTAATTTAATAAAGTTATCTTGACCATTAAAAGTTAGATCATTATAAATTTTTTGATCAATTTCTTTTAGATCTTTAACACTTGTCAGCACCAACTTCAGTGCCATACCTTTTGGAACAATGTTGTATTCTGAAAACCAATTTAAAAAATCTAATGTGTTTTTTTTTAAACTTGGAATATCTAACTTACTTATAACCTTTTTAATCTTAAATTTTTTTGAACTATTTTTTTCAAAATGATTCCAAATGACTCCGATTAATTTAGAATTTCCAAAAGGGACCTCAACAAAATCACCTACCTTTAATTGAAAGTGACTTTCATAGGTGAATGGATGATTAAATATATTTGGTAAAAGAACTGGAAATTTCATTTTTTTATAATATTAATACTTATAATTTAATTCTCATAAATAGTTTTAAATACTATGATTATATGGCTTGCTTCCTATCCTAAAAGTGGAAATACCTGGGTAAGGGCACTTATAGCTGCTCTTGTGTATTCAGAAAATGGCATATTTGATTTTAAATTATTAGAACACATTCTTCAATTCCCAGACGAAAGATACTTTAACAAATTCACTAAAGACACGGGTAATTTAGACGAAATTAAAAAATACTGGATATCTGCGCAAATTGAAATTAATAAAGATCAAAAGTTGAGGTTTTTTAAGACTCATCATATCAATTGCACAATAGGTAAGGATCACTTCACTGATAAAAAAAATACTTTAGGCACAATATATATTGTTAGAGATCCTAGAAATCTTGTTAGCTCAATTTCAAATCATTTTAACAAATCAATAGAAGAAGCTAAAGATTTTATACTAACATCTAAGATTATTGCTGGGACAAAAAAAGATGGTGGTATGAAAAAAGATGACATAAAAACACTTATAGGTACTTGGAGTGAACATTATAGATTTTGGAAAAGAAATAACGATGATTATTTATTAATCAAATATGAAGATTTAATTGATAACCCTTTGAAAGTGCTTTTGAAAATAATAAATTTTTTAAAAAAATATATAAAAATAAATACAAATGAAACTAAAAATAATAACGTAATTAATTCTACAAATTTTGATAAATTAAAAACTTTAGAAAATGAGGGAAAATTTAAAGAAAGTGTTTACGATGCTGATGGCAAACTTATAAACTTTTTCTATAAAGGCCCAAAAAATAAATGGCAGCATTTATTAAGCTCGCGTATTAAAAATGAAATAGAAACTAAACTTTCAAATGAAATGAAAGAACTTGGCTATTTGTGATTTTTTAAGAGTGTATTGCTCTTTTATCGACAGATAAAGCTGCTTCTTTAACCGCTTCTGAAAATGTAGGATGAGCATGACATGTTCTTGCAATATCCTCTGAACTAGCCCCAAATTCCATTGCAATTCCAATTTCAGCAATCAACTCACCAGCGTGGGGTCCTATTAGATGTGCTCCCAAAACCTTATCTGTTTTTTCGTCTGCTAAAATTTTAACAAAGCCATCGGTATCATCTATAGCCTTTGCTCTCGAATTTGCCATGAATGAAAATTTTCCAATTTTATATTTAATATTCAATTCATTTAGTTGTTCTTCAGTTTTCCCTATTGATGCAACTTCTGGTGTTGTATAAATTACACCTGGAATAGTATCGTAATTTACGTGGCCTGATTGTCCAACAATATTTTCAGCAACTGCAATCCCCTCATCTTCAGCTTTATGTGCAAGCATCGGACCACTAATAACATCGCCTATAGCATAAATATTATCTAAATTTGTTTTAAAATTTTTATCAGTTTTTATTTTATTTTTATCATCTAGATTTATACCAATCCTTTCTAAATTGAGTCCTTCGGTATTTGGTTTTCTGCCTACTGAAACTAGAACAACTTCGCAATCAAAATCTTTTTTATTTCCATACTTATCAGTTGTTGAAATGACCGCACTAGAATTTTTTTTTATAATGTCATCGACTTTATGTTGCATATGGAATTTAATTCCCTGTTTTTTTAAAATTTTCATAAATTCGTTAGAAATTTCCTTATCCATTCCTGGAGTAATATGATCTAAAAACTCAACTACATGAACCTCTGCTCCTAGCCTAGACCAAACAGATCCCATTTCCAAACCTATATACCCACCACCTACAACAACCATCTTTTTTGGAACTTTATCTAATTCTAATACACCTGTTGAAGAAACTATTATTTTTTCATCAAAATCAATACCTGGTAAAGATGTGGGGACTGAACCAGTTGCAATAATAATCTTTTCAGAAAATATCAATGTTTCATTTTTATTAGCGTCTTTTATAGAAATTTCATTTTTGGATTTAAAACTTCCAACACCTTTGAAATAAGTCACATTGTTTTTTTTAAGTAAAAATTCAACTCCTTTTGTCAAAACTGTTACTGCTTTTTCTTTACTTTTCATCATTTTGTTTAAATTTAGTTTTACTTCACCGACTTCAATACCTTTGTTTGATAAGTTTTTGACTTTATAAAATTCCTCTGACAAATTTAATAAGCTTTTTGATGGAATACATCCAACATTTAAACAGGTACCACCAAGAGACCCTCTGGACTCTATACAGGCTGTTTTGAGACCCAATTGTGCAAGTCTAATTGCACATACGTAACCACCTGGGCCGCCTCCAATTACAACTGCTTGAAATTTATCTGCCATTTAAATATCTAAAAAAAGCCTTCTTGGATCTTCTAAATGTTCTTTTATCATTTTTAAAAAAGAAACAGACTCTTTTCCATCAATAATTCTATGATCATAAGATAAAGCTAAATACATAACTGGTCTAATCTTAATTTCACCATCAATTACCACAGGTCTCTCAACAATATTGTGCATACCTAGAACACCAGACTGAGGTAGATTTAATATAGGTGTTGATAGCATAGAGCCATAAACTCCTCCATTGCTTATCGTAAAAGTTCCACCTTGAAGATCTTCTATAGCAAGTTTACCATTTTTTGCCTTGTCTGATATTTCTTTTATATTTTTTTCAATATCAGCAAATGACATCACATCAGCGTCCTTTAAAACAGGAACTACCAATCCTTTATCTGTACCGACTGCGAAACTAATATTGTAATAGTTTTTGTAGATAATTTCGTCACCTTCAATCTCAGCATTTACAGCAGGAAAGTTTTTTAAAGCCACTATGGATGCCTTTACAAAAAATGACATCATACCAAGCTTAATTCCAAATCTATTTTGAAAATCATCTTGATTATTTTTTCTCATTTCAATTACATTGGCCATATCTACTTCATTAAAAGTAGTTAATAATGCAGCATTCTCTTGAGCCTGTTTTAGTCTTTTGGCAATTGTTTGTCTTAATCTGGTCATTTTGATCCGCTCTTCCTGACCATATTTTACTTTTCTTTCTGACGGAGGAGGGTTTGTACTCATTAAACTAATTAAGTCACCTTTTAATAATCTTCCATCTTTTCCGGAGCCTTTAATTGTTTCCAGATTGATCTTATTTTCAGCAACAATTTTTCTTACCGCAGGTGACAAAACCTGTTTGTTTGATTTTTCTTTTAGTGATGGCTCAGTTTCTACTTCTTTTGTTAAAATAAGTGGTTGATCATGCTCACTTGGTTCCTCAATAACCTCATTATCTAATAATTGTGGTTCTGTTTGCTTAAGCTCTAAATTTTCAATATCGTTTTTTTTAACTCTTGGTTTTATTTTTTCAATTTTTTCCTCTTTTTTTGTAAGATCTTTGTTTTCATTTACTGATCCTAAATCTGCTCCAACTTCAACAACTGAGCCCTCATTTGAAATAACTTCAGTTAGTGTGCCTGATATTGGTGAGGGAACTTCTAGATTAACCTTGTCTGTTTCAAGTTCTACTATTGGTTCATCTGCTTTAACTAAATCACCCTTTTTTTTGAGCCATTTAGAGACTGTTGCTTCTGTAATACTTTCACCTAGAACAGGAACTTTAATTTTTTCACTCATTATAAACTATCAAAAACTTTCTTTATTATTTCTTGTTGTTGAGAAATATGTCTTTTGACATAACCTGTTGCCGGTGATGCATCAGGATTTCTCCCAATATAAGAAATTTTGTTATTTTTAGCTTTTATATTATCTAATGTCCATTGGATATAGTCTCTAACTGAAAACCAAGCTCCCATATTTTTTGGTTCCTCTTGACACCAGTAAAAATTAGCATTCTTGACGTAAGGTTTTAATTCCTTTGCAAGAGCTTTGGCTGGAAAGGGATAAAGTTGCTCAATTCTAAAAAATACAATGTCATCTTTTTTAAATTTTTCTCTAGCCTCAAGTAAATCAAAATAAATTTTTCCAGAGCAAATAATCACTTTTTTAATTTTTTTAGATTTCTTTAATTTTATAAATCCTGAGGTTTTTGGATCTAAAGCATGATCCCATAAAACTCTGTGAAAAGAATTTTTTTTGTTAAAATCATCTAGATCAGAAGTACAATGTTTGTATCTTAATAAAGATTTAGGCGTCATAATTATTAAAGGTTTTCTAAAATCTCTATGCATTTGTCTTCTTAAGGCATGGAAATAGTTTGCTGGAGTTGTACAATTCATAACCTGTAAATTATCATTTGAACATAATTGTAAAAATCTTTCCAATCTTGCTGATGAATGTTCTGGTCCCTGTCCTTCATAACCATGAGGTAATAACATTACTATTCCAGACGCTCTATTCCATTTTCTCTCTCCTGATGCAATAAATTGATCAATTACTACTTGAGCACCGTTTGCAAAATCACCAAATTGAGCCTCCCAAAGAGTGAGGGTATTTGGCTCTACAAGACTGTAGCCATATTCAAAACCTAAAACTGCAAGTTCTGATAAAAAACTATCCACTACTTCAAATTGTTTTTGATTTTTAGAAATATTATTTAAAGGAACATACCTAGAATTATCATTTTGATTTCTTAAAACAGAATGTCGCTGACTGAATGTCCCTCTACCTGAATCTTGGCCTACAAGTCTGACGGGATATCCTTCCTCAAGCAAAGATCCAAACGCAAGAGCCTCTGCAGAAGACCAATCAATTCCAGTACCTTTTTCAATCCTTTCTTTTCTGGCATTGAATATTTTAGACACTGTTTTGTGAATATTCTTTTCCCTAGGAATGACATTTATTCTATTTGAAATTATTTTTAGTTTATTTTCGTCATAGCCGGTTATACCCCTCTTATCTTTACCTTTTCCAGGTTTATATCTTGACCATGTTCCCTCAAACCATTCTATTTTAGGTTTATAATCTTTTGCACTCTTATATTGTTCATCAAGCAAATTCTTAAATGATTTGACGTTTTGATCTAACAATTCTTGTGTTATTGAGTTTTCATTTACAAGTTTACTTCCATAAATTTTATAAACACTAGGATGTGATCTTATTTTTTTATACATTAAAGGTTGGGTAAATGAAGGCTCATCTCCTTCATTATGTCCAAACCTTCTGTAACAAATTAAGTCCACCACTACGTCTCTATTAAACTTTAATCGAAATTCCGTAGCTATTCTAGTTGCATAAACAACGGCTTCTGGATCATCTCCGTTAACATGAAGTATCGGTGCCTCTACCATTTTTGCAACATCTGATGGGTAAGGCGAGGACCTAGCAAATCTTGGACTAGTAGTAAATCCTATTTGATTATTAACAATAATGTGAATTGTTCCACCAGTATTATGACCTGGTAATCCGGACATAGCAAAACATTCAGCTACAACGCCTTGACCTGCAAAAGCTGCATCTCCATGAATGAGAATAGGTATTACTTTATTTCTCTCTCTGTCTTTATGAAAAAATTGTTTAGCTCTTGTTTGTCCTAAAACTACTGGATTGACAGCCTCCAAATGAGAAGGGTTATCTGTTAAACTTACATGAACTGAATTTCCATCAAACTCTCTATCTGATGATGCTCCAAGATGATATTTAACATCTCCAGCGCTGTCTTTAGTATCAGAACTAAACTCACCAGCGAATTCATTAAAAATTCTTTTGTAAGATTTTTGTAAAACATTTGCCAAAACATTCAGTCTGCCTCTATGAGACATGCCTATCTTAACTTCTTTTATATTGTTTTGCCCTCCAATTTTTATTATTTGTTCAAGGGCAGGTATTAAACTTTCTCCACCATCTAAACCAAACCTTTTTGTGCCAACATATTTAGTGGCTAAAAATTTTTCAAATCCTTCTGCCTGTACTAATTTATTTAAAATTGCCTCCTTACCGTTTTTTGTAAACTGAAGTGCATTCTTATCTTGCTCTATTCTGTCTCTAAACCACTTTCTTTCTACTGGATTTGAAATATGCATAAACTCATAACCTATTTTTCCACAATAGGTCCTCTTCATAAATTTAAGTATATCCCTTATATTTGCGTATTTACGATTGATCACTCCATTTAGAAAAATTTTCTTTTCATAATTTTCTTTTTTAAAGCCATAGAATTCTGGATGAAGTTCATCTAAATATTCTGACTCTCTCATTTCTAAAGGATCAAGATCTGCTAATAAATGACCCCTTAATCTATATGCTCTAATTAACGCTACAGCACTTATAGAGTCCTTGTTTGAGTCAGCAAGTAATTGAAAGTTAAATTTTTCTGATGAAACTAATTTAGTGTTTTCAATATAACTTTTATCTTGCTCCTCTATTTTTTTTTGTAATTCATCGATATTTATCTTTTTTTTAGTTGGTCCCCAAGATGGACCATTAATTTCTTTTGCAATTACATTTAATTCCTCACCAATCCCTTCAAAATAATCTGCCCAACTTTCTGGAAGATCTGCATCTTGATTAATGAATTTTAAATACATTTCCTCTATGAATGCACTATTAGACTTATTTAAAAATGAGGTTTTTTCAAAATCAAGATTTTTTGATGAAGACATCTTTTAAATTTAATATATCTCTCTAATATTATTTTTCAATTAGACAGTTTATTAAATAAAGTTTTTCCAATGGTTGATGGTGATTTAGCAACAGTAATACCACTTTCTTCCATTTTTTTAATTTTATCTTTGGCTCCACCTTTGCCACCTGAAATTATGGCACCAGCATGTCCCATTCTTCTACCTGGAGGGGCGGTAATTCCCGCAATAAACCCAACTATTGGCTTTTTGATCTTATGATTTTTTATAAATTCAGCAGCTTCTTCTTCAGCAGTTCCTCCAATTTCACCAATCATTAAGATAGACTCTGTCTCTCCATCATTTAAAAATAAATCTAAACAATCTATAAAATTTGTTCCGTTTATAGGATCTCCACCAATTCCTATACAAGTTGATTGACCAAGTCCATTTTCAGTCGTTTGAGCTACTGCCTCATATGTCAATGTACCTGACCTTGATACTATTCCAACACTTCCCCTTTTATGGATGTTACCTGGCATAATTCCTATTTTACATTCATCTGGTGTAATTATTCCTGGGCAATTAGGACCTATCAACCTGCTACTAGATCCGCTTAACTTTTGTCTGACCTTGAGCATATCCTGGATTGGAATTCCCTCCGTAATACAAACAATAAGTTCAATTGATGCATCAATAGCTTCAATGATTGCTGCTGCTGCAAATCTAGCAGGTACATAAATCATAGTCGCATCTGCACCTACCTCGTTTTTTGCCTCTAAAACGCTATTAAAAACTGGTCTGTCTAAATGTTTTTGTCCACCTTTCTTTGGCGTTACTCCACCAACAAGATTGGTTCCATATTTTATGGCCTGCTCAGAGTGGAAAGTTCCGTGTGAGCCAGTAAATCCCTGACAAATTACTTTAGTATTTTTATTTACCAAAACCGACATTTTATTTTATTGCCTCAACAATTTTTTTAGCAGCATCATCTAAATTTTCTGCAGAAATTAATTTTAATCCAGAATTATCAAGAATTTCTTTTCCTTCTTTAAAATTTGTACCTGCTAATCGAACAACTAAAGGTACACCAATATTGATTTCCTTAGCTGCATTAACTACTCCTTGAGCAAGAACATCGCATCGCATAATTCCTCCAAAAATATTTATTAAAATACCTTTAACATTTTTATCTGATAGAATTATCTTTAATGCAGCAGATACTTTTTCTTTAGATGCTCCACCACCTACATCTAAAAAATTTGCCGGCTCTTGACCATATAATTTAATTATATCCATCGTTGCCATCGCTAATCCTGCTCCATTTACCATACAGCCGATACTTCCATCTAACTTGATATATGCAAGATCATGCTTGCTAGCTCTTATCTCGGTAGGATCTTCCTCATTTAAATCTCTTAATTCAACAATTTCTGGATGTCTGTGCAAAGCGTTTGAATCGAAATTAACTTTCGCATCTAAACAGATAATTTTTTCCTCTTTTGTCAAAATCAATGGATTTACCTCAACCATGTTTGCATCTGTGCTTACAAACATTTTATATATTGATTTAATTAATGATACTGCTTGTTTTTGTGTATCTTCATTTAAATTAAAAATTTTAATTATTTTTTCACAATCTGATTCAGAAATTTCATCACCCATATCAACTTTTGTTGTTATAATTTTTTCTGGTGAACTACTGGCAACTTCTTCAATGTCCATCCCTCCTTGGTCGCTTGATATAAATGCAATTTTAGAACTTGCCCTATCAACCAGACACGATAAGTAAAATTCTTTATCTATATTTGATGATTCTTCTACATATAATCTTTTTACCTCTCTACCTTCAGGACCAGTCTGGTGAGTAACTAGTATTTTTCCAAGTAATTCTTTAGCTGCTACAGTCAATTCCTCAATAGAGTTTAAAATTTTTACACCACCAGCTTTTCCTCTGCCACCTGCGTGGATTTGTGCTTTAAGAACATATTTATCAGTTTTTAATACTTTTGCTTTTTCAATAAGCTCATCAACACTGAGCGCAAATACTCCTTTAGGAACTGCAGCTCCATAATTTTTTAATATTTGTTTGGCTTGATGCTCGTGAATATTCATTATTATTTAGATAAATCAGGATCTATTTTAGATGCAACTTCCCATAAAGCTTTCACAGCATCTAGTGAATGCATAAATTCTTTTTTTTCTTTTTCATCTAGATCAATCTCTTGAATTTTTTCTACACCATCTTTTCCAATAACAACAGGAACGCCTGCATAAACATTTTTCACACCGTATTCACCATTTAATTGTACAGCGCAAGGTAATAATTTTTTTTGATCATTCAGATATGCTTCTGCCATTTGAACACCTGAAGCTGCTGGTGCATAAAAGGCTGATCCTTTTTCTAAAAATTTAACTATCTCCGCACCACCATCTCGTGTTCTTTGATTAATTTCCTCGATTCTTTCTAAAGAGATCTTTCCATTCTTCACAAACTCAAGTAATGGTTTACCTGAAATTTTTGTAAATCTTGGCATAGGAACCATGGTGTCACCATGACCCCCCATAACTATTGCCTCAATTTCTCTTACCGGCACATTTAATTCTAATGATAAAAATAGTTTAAATCTTGAGCTATCTAAAATACCTGCCATGCCAACAACTTTATTCGATGGCAAACCTGAAAATTTTTGAAATGCCATAACCATGACATCTAGAGGATTAGTAATACAAATTACAAAAGCGTGAGGAGCATTTTTCTTTACCCCCTCAGCAACTTGTTTAATGATTTTCAAATTTATTCCAAGTAGATCATCTCGGCTCATTCCAGGTTTTCTTGGAACACCTGCTGTAATTATAATTACATCTGAATCTTTTATATCTTCATAATTATCAGTTCCAAAAAATCTAACGTTGAAACCATCTACAGATGAAGATTGCGCAATATCTAATGCCTTTCCCTTTGCAATACCACTAGCTACATCAAATAATACCACTTCATTAACTAGTTCTTTTGTTCCTATTAAATGTGCAAGAGTTCCACCAATTTGTCCTGCTCCAATTAAAGATATTTTACTCATTTTTTTATTTCATTGTTGGCATCACAAATTCGGCATTAGACCGAATACCTGAAGGCCATCTAGATGTTATTGTTTTTAATTTTGTATAAAATTTAATTCCCTCCATGCCATGCATTGCACTATCTCCAAATAAAGATCTTTTCCATCCACCAAAACTATGAAAAGCCATCGGCACAGGAATAGGCACATTAATACCAACCATACCGACTTGAATTTTGCTTGCAAAAGTTCTTCCAGCATCACCATCCCTTGTGTAAATACTTACTCCATTTCCGTATTCATGATCATTGATTAATTCTGCTGCCTCTTCGAAAGTTTTAACTCTCACAACAGATAAAACAGGCCCAAAAATTTCTTCTTTATAAATTCTCATATCTTTTTTAACATGATCAAATAAACAGCCACCAATATAGAAACCATTCTCATATCCTTGTAATTTTAAATTTCTTCCATCAACTATAAGTTTTGCACCTTCTTTTTCACCCAGGTCTACATAACTTTTTACTTTCTCAAGATGTTCTTTTGTAACTAATGGGCCCATCTCAGAGTCCTTATCCATCCCAGGACCAACCTTTAAAGCTTCAGCTTTTTTTGATAATCTTGACACTAATTCATCTCCTATATCACCCACTGCAACTGCCACCGATTGAGCCATACATCGTTCTCCTGCAGAACCATATGCAGCCCCCATTAAGCCATTTACTGCACCATCCAAGTCACAATCAGGCATAACAACTAAATGATTTTTTGCACCGCCAAGTGCTTGAACTCTTTTTTCATTTTTAGCTGAGTTTTCATAAATGTATTTAGCAATTGGAGTAGAACCAACAAAACTTACTGCTTTAATATCTTTGTTTGTTAAAATTGCATCAACCGCTTCTTTATCACCATTTACAACATTTAAAACTCCATCAGGAAGCCCAGCTTGTTTTAATAATTCAGCTAACTTAATCGAGCATGATGGATCTTTTTCGGATGGCTTTAAAATAAAAGTATTCCCACAAGCGATTGCTATTGGAAACATCCACATTGGAACCATTGCTGGAAAATTAAATGGTGTGATTCCAGCAACAACTCCTAAAGGCTGTCTCATTGACCAACTATCAACGTTAGTTCCAACATTTTCTGAAAATTCCCCTTTAAGCAAATGAGGAATACCACACGCAAATTCCACAACTTCTAAACCTCTAGTGAGAGAACCTCTTGCATCCTCATAAACTTTTCCATGTTCTGAAACTATTAGTTTTGTTAGCTCATCTGAATTTTTTTCTATGAGCTCCTTAAATTTGAACATTATTCTGGCTCTTTGGAGCGGAGGTTTTAAAGACCATTCTTCAAAAGCCTCTTTAGCAATTAAAACTGCTTTATCCAAATCATCTTTAGAACCTAATCTTACTTCTTTTTCTTGTTCACCTGTAGCCGGATTAAAAACTTTGCCTTTTTTATTAGATGTGCTAGGAATTATTTTTCCACCAACAAAATGTTCTATTAATTTCATGAATAGGGTGTTTTAGATTAAAAATTCTTATTAGTCTATTGTTTAAATATTGGCAGTTGCTAACATTTTTTTTATTTCAGCAATAGCTTTTGCGGGATTTAAACCTTTAGGACAAGCACTAGTACAGTTCATAATTGTATGACATCTATAAAGTTTAAGTTCATCTGCCACTTTTTTTAGTCTGGCATTTCTTTCCTCATCTCTGCTATCAACAATCCATCTATATGCTTGTAAAAGAACTGCAGGACCTAAATATTTATCACCATTCCACCAATAGCTTGGACATGATGTTGAACAACAGGCACACATAATACACTCATATGCACCATCTAGTTTAGCCCTATCTTCTTTTGATTGAATAATTTCATTTGTTTCGGATTTAGAATTACTTTTTAGCCAAGGCTCGATTGACTGATATTGTTTGTACAATCCATCTAAATCTCCAATTAAATCTTTTTTAACTTTTAAGTGTGGTAATGGATAAATATCTATATCACCATCTATTTCTTCATGTGGTTTTGTGCATGCTAAACCATTTTTGCCACCCATATTCATTGCACATGAACCACAAACCCCATGGGCACAGGATCTCCTATAAGCTAATGTTGGATCTATCTCGTTTTTAATTTTATTTAAAATATCTAAAACTTTGGATGGACAATTATCCATGTCAACCTCGTAGCTATCAATACGAGGATTTTCACCAGTTGAAGGGTCCCATCTATAAATATTTACTTTTCTTAAATTTTTTGATCCAGTTTTATCCTTAAAATATTTACCTTTTTTTACTTCTGAGTCTTTAGGTAAATTAATTTGTACCATCAATATACTCTTTCCTGAGGTGGAAAATATTGAACATCGTTGGTTAAAGTAGACTTGTGAACTTCCCTATAACTTATTTTAGTATCTTTTCCATTGCACCAAGCAAGAGTATGTTGCATAAATTTTTCGTCATCTCTTTTTGGGTAATCCTCCCTCGCGTGAGCTCCTCGGCTCTCTTTTCTATTATACGCTGAGTCTACGGTTACAACTGCTTGTCTTATTAAATTATCAAATTCAAGTGTCTCTACTAAATCTGTGTTAAATATTAAAGATTTATCTTTTACTGATACAGAGCCTAATCCATCGTAGGTTTTTCTAATTTCGTTAACACCTTCTTTTAGAGTTTTCTCTGTTCTAAAAACTGCACATTTTGATTGCATTGTTTTTTGCATTGATTGTCTCAATTCTGCTGTACCGATATCTCCTTCTGCATTCCTTAATTTATCAAAACGATCCAAAGATTTTTGTGTTTCTGTCTCACTAATTTGTTCATGAGGCGTTCCTGGTTTAATTAATTCTGCTGCTCTTTTTGCTGCTGCTCTTCCAAAAACAACTAAATCAATTAACGAATTGGAACCTAATCTATTAGCTCCGTGCACTGACACACATGCAGCTTCTCCAATTGCCATTAATCCAGGTACAGTTTTTTCTGAACCGTTAACAGTTAATACCTCAGCTTTGTAATTTGTTGGAATTCCACCCATATTGTAATGAACAGTTGGTACTACAGGAATTGGCTCTTTTGTAACATCTACATTTGCAAATAATCGCGCAGCGTCAGTAATACCTGGTAACCTACTTTCAATAATGTCTTTATCTAAATGGTTTAAATTCAAATGGACATGATCCTGATCTTTTCCAACACCCCTTCCTTCGTTTATTTCAATTGACATTGATCTACTTACAACATCTCTTGATGCCAAATCTTTTGCTTTAGGTGCATATCTCTCCATAAACCTTTCGCCTTTAGAATTTGTTAGGTAACCTCCTTCACCTCTAGCACCTTCAGTTATTAATGTACCATGTCCATAAATTCCTGTAGGATGAAATTGAACAAATTCCATATCCTGAAGCGGCAAACCTGCTCTTAAAACCATAGCATTTCCATCTCCAGTGCAAGTGTGTGCTGAAGTTGCTGAATAGTAAACTTTTCCATAACCACCTGTTGCAATAATTACTGTATGGGATCTGAATCTATGAATAGTTCCATCGTTTAAATTCCAAGCAATTAACCCTTTACATGCACCGTCTTTCATCAACAAATCTAGTGCAAAATATTCTATAAAAAATTCTGTTTTGTGTTTTAAAGCTTGTCCATACAGAGTATGCAAAATTGCATGTCCTGTTCTATCGGCGGCCGCACAAGTTCTTTGGACGATTCCATTTCCATAATCTTTCGTCATACCACCAAATGGTCTCTGATAAATCTTTCCATCCTCCGTTCTGCTAAACGGTACACCGTATTTTTCTAATTCAATTACTGCCTTTGGAGCTTCTTTACATAAGTACTCAATACTGTCTTGATCGCCTAACCAATCTGCACCTTTGACTGTGTCATACATATGCCAACGCCAATCATCCTCTCCCATGTTACCAAGCGCAGCTGATATTCCTCCTTGTGCAGCAGAAGTATGACTTCTAGTGGGAAACACTTTTGAAATACATGCAGTTTTTAATCCAGCCTCACTAAGGCCAACAGCAGCTCTTAATCCAGACCCTCCGGCTCCCAAAACTACAACATCATATTCATGATCTATTATTTTATATGAACTCATAATATAGAGATTAATATAATTGTAATTAAAGGAATTACCACTGCAGATACATATAAAAGCCTATTTGCGACATTTTTGATTTTATCTTCCTTAATATAATCCTCAAAAACCTCGCTTATACTTAATGCAGAAAAAAAATATGCATTTATGATAAATATACTAAACAAAAACTTGGATAATGGTGTTGAAAAAAAAGTAACTACTGTGAGATAATCTTGATCATAAATTTTTATGAAATTTATAATAAACCATAGCATTAATGGAATCAGTATTACTCCACTGATTTTTAAAAATATCCATTTTTTAGTTGCATTGATCATTCTAAAAAAAAAATTTTCCAATTAAATAAAAAAATACTGTCAAAACTACTGAACCGAATATAACTATTAAACCAGTTATATTAGTTGTTTTAATTTCAAATCCATATCCTAAATCCATAATTAAATGTCTTATCTCACTTAATATTTGAAAAGAAAAAGACCAAGTAATTCCAAGAATTACAAATTTACCTAACAGAGAACTCATAAAAAAATTTATCATTTCATAACTACTTTCTCCAAGTATAAGAAGGGAAGCAATTAGACAAATGAAAGTAATTGCAACTATATTAATTATTCCTGTTATTCTGTGAGAGATGGATACTAATGAAGAAATATGCCATTTGTAAATTTGGATATGGGGAGATAGTGGTTCTTTATTTTGCATAAAAATCATTCTTAATCAATCTTTCGGCTATTTCTACCGCATTCAAAGCCGCGCCTCTTAAAAGATTATCAGAGACAATCCAAAGATTTAATCCATTTTTAATTGTTTTGTCTTCTCTTATTCTTGATATGAATGTCTCATCTTTACCTTCAGCCTCTATAGGAGTTATGTATCCCCCGTCTGATCTTTCATCTATTACCTTACAGCCCTCAAAATTGTTTAATGCTTTTCTAACTTTTATAAGAGAAAACGGCTTTTCGAATTGCAAATTTACTGACTCAGAATGTGAAATAGATATTGGTAATCTTACACATGTCGCTGTCAAATCGATTTTATTATCTAAAATTTTTTTTGTTTCGTGACACATTTTTAATTCTTCTTTTGTGTATCCATCATCTGAGAAGACATCAATATGTGGAATAGCATTAAAAGCTATTTGTTTTGTAAAGTTTTTTGAATCAATTTTTACTCCACCTAATGCTAGTTTTGTTTGTTCAATCAGCTCATCCATAGGCTCTTTGCCACCTCCTGATACTGATTGATAAGTAGAGACAACTACCCTTTTGATTATAAACAAATCATGTAAAGGTTTGAGGGCAATTACTAACTGTGCAGTTGAACAATTAGGATTTGCAATAATGTTTTTTTTCATATTATTCAAATCTTCAGAGTTCACCTGTGGGACTATTAAGGGAACCTCAGGATCCATTCTAAAAAAACTTGAATTATCTATAACTAATGATTTTTTAGAAGCTTTTTCTGCAAATTCTTTAGAGATTTTTCTACCAGCTGCAAAAAAAGTAATTTTAACTTTTGAGAAATCAAAATTATCCAGATCAACCACATCATATTCTTTGTTTCTAAATTTAATTTTTTTTTCCTAAACTTTTTGATGAAGCAACTAAATGTAGATTATCAATTTTAAGTTCTTTTTTTTCAAGAACCTCTAAAATTTTTCTTCCAACATTTCCTGTTGCACCTACTATAGCAATATTCATATTAACGTTTATTTTTATACTAAATGAAAGGTAAATCGCAAATTGTTCCTACAAATATTTTCTCGTTAATATCTATTTTAAATTGAGTTTTGCCATCCCAATAAGGTTTATTAACCATGGCTATACCAATAACTTTTTTAAATGTTGGAGAATATGCTGCTGATCTAACATAGCCCATAACTTTATTATTATCGTCTAATAATGTCTTTTCACAATACATATCAATTTTATTATGATCAATTTTTACTCCCATCAGTTTTCTTGATATACCCTCGTGTCTTATTTTTTTTAACTTTTCTTTACCTAAAAAATCAATTCCATTATCTAAATGTATGAACTTGTCAAAATTTGCTTCAAAAGGATTATCCCTATTATCAAAATCATTTCCATAAGAAAATAACGCTGACTCTATTCTCTCGATCAAATTTGGACACCCTGCTTTCACGTTATATTCAGATCCATATTCAAAAAGATAATCATATAAATCTTGACCTGCTAAATTGTCTTCTACATAAATCTCAAAACCACTTTGTTTTGACCAACCTGACCTAGCAATAAAATATTTATAGTTTTTAAAATCATAATATTTGAAATTAAAAAACTTTAATTGTCTTATTTCATCGCCAAATAGTTTTGCCATTAAGTCGTCTGAAAGGGGTCCTTGAACAGCTAATATATTTACATTTGGCTCTTTAATTTCTACCTCAAATTTATTTCCTGCAGCAAGACCTTTGGCGAAAAAAATTACGTCAGAATCAGCAATCGATAACCACCATCTATCATCTGCTAATTTATTTATTATTGGATCGTTAACTAAAAGACCTTGATCATCAACTAATGGGGCATAATAACATCTCCCAACTTTTGATTTAGATAAATCTCTACAAGTCATTAATTGCACTAGTTTTGCAGAGTCTTTTCCAGAAATTTCTACTTGTCTTTCTGCAGCAACGTCCCAGACTTGAACAAACTTTTTCAAATGATGATAGTCGGACTCTAATGACTTAAATGATGCAGGTAGTAACATATGATTGTAAACTGTATAGCTACTTACACCGTGAGACTCGATCCTATCAGTGTAGGGTGTGCTCCTCAATCTTCTTGATTTTACAATTGGAAAATTTTTCATTTTTTTAAATTTTAGATCTTTTCTCTCATTTCAAATGCTTTTTCAATCAAAATTATACGTCAGATATTGTTGATTTAATCTATACTGAGAACTATCAATCAGAATTTTAAAATTTTTTTCTTAATTCAAATTTTTGGATTTTTCCAGTTGAAGTTTTGGGTAATTCACAAAAAACTACTTGTTTTGGAACTTTAAATCCAGCAAGGGTTTCTTTACAAAAACTAATCAGTTCTTTTTCAGTTGTAAGCTTGTCTTTTACTAATTCAATAAATGCGCAAGGAACCTCACCCCATTTTTGGTCAGGTTTAGCTACAACTGCAGCAATTGAAACCGAAGGGTGCTTTGCTAAAGTATTTTCTATTTCTATTGACGATATATTTTCTCCTCCTGAAATAATTATGTCTTTAGATCTATCTTGAATTTTGACGTAACCATCAGAGTGTATAACTGCTAAATCGCCAGAATGAAACCATCCTCCATCCATTGCTTTGTTGGTAGCATCTTTATCTTTAAAATACCCTTTCATCACAATATTCCCTTTAATCATAATCTCACCAATAGTTTTTCCATCTTTTGGTACTTCCTCCATAGTCTTGGGATCCATAACAGCTATTCCCTCGGTGTTCGGATATCTAACTCCTTGCCTTGCTTTAATTTCATTTTGCTTTTCTTCATCAAATCTATTCCAAGACTCATTCCATGCGCATTGAGTAACATGACCATAAGTTTCTGTTAATCCATAAACATGCATAACCTCAAATCCAAGTTCTTTCATTTTTTTAAATATTATACTAGGTGGGGGGGGCCCCAGCAGTTAAAACAAAGACTTTTTGTTTTAATTTTCTTCTGTCAGATTCAGGTGCGCTAGTGATCATGTTTAATACAATTGGTGCTCCACCAAAATGGGTTACATTGTATTTGTCTATTAATTCAAATATCTTCTTCACATCAATATTTCTTAAACAAATAGTTCTTCCATTTAACATAGGTACGGTCCAAGGATAACCCCAACCATTGCAATGAAACATTGGGACTATAGTTAAGAAATTTAACCTATTTGGCATATCCCAAGCAACTGCACTTCCAGTAGACATTAAATACGATCCTCTGTGATGGTAAACAACACCTTTTGGATTACCTGTAGTTCCAGATGTATAACTTAATGAAATCGCTTGCCACTCATCCTCAGGCATTTTCCAATCAAAATCTTCCTCTCCAGTATTTAGAAAATTTTCATATTCTAACTCTCCAATTTTTTCACACTTTGACTGATCAGCAAATTTATCTACAATATCAATAATGGTTATTTTTTTATTCACTGTGTTCAATGCTTTCTTAACTTCACCATGAAGCTGCCTATCAACAACTAATACTTTTGCATCACTATGATTTAAAATATATGCAATAGTCTTAGCATCCAATCTGATATTGATTGTGTTTAAAACTGCACCAGTCATTGGTACAGAGTAATGACCTTCAAAAATTTCTGGAGTGTTAAAAGCTAAAAATGAGACAGTATCTCCTTTTTTGACACCTATTTTAGCGAGAGCACTTGCGAATTTTACAGCACGTTTATAGACTTCAACCCAAGAATATTTACGATCTTCATAGATAACTGCATCATAATCTGGATATATATCTTTAGCTCTTTTTAAAAAAGTTAGGGGTGTTAAGGGAATATAATTAGCCTCGTTTTTATCTAAATTAGTGTCGTAATGACTCATTTTAATTAAATTTAAAATTCATGATATTTGAACTTCCCGAGATAGCAGATTTATAATGTTGTTCAGCTCTCGGCAGAACTTTTTCAAAATAAAATTTTGCAGTATTTATTTTATCCTCATGAAACTTTTTATTTTCCTCAAAATCTTTAAAGCTTACAGTTAAAACTTTTACCCAAGCAAAAGCTAGAGATATGTAACCAAGAGTCTTCAAATAATCATTAGCAGCTGCACTGACATCATCTTTGTTAGTCTTTATTTTGTCAATAGTCCAATCACTAAATTTTTTTAAAATTTTCAAATTATAATTTAATGTATCAACAAATGGCTTCATTTTTTCATTATCTAAATTAGTTTCAGATTTAATCAAATTCATAAATTTATCGACTATGTTTCCATTCTTAGTTGACAGTTTTCTAAAAACTAAATCAGCTGCTTGAACTGAATTAGTTCCTTCATAAATCGGTGTAATCCTGTTGTCTCTATACAATTGCTCTATACCTTGATCTTTTGTATAACCGTATCCACCAAATATTTGCATTGCATCGCTTGTTATTTCCATTCCTAAATCAGAAAATAACGATTTTACAACTGGTGTCATTAACG
Organism: uncultured Pelagibacteraceae bacterium; assembly: GCA_902527635.1. Classification (GTDB taxonomy): domain Bacteria; phylum Pseudomonadota; class Alphaproteobacteria; order Pelagibacterales; family Pelagibacteraceae; genus Pelagibacter. The sequence continues at coordinate 44,805 of CABZPS010000005.1, forward strand.
AGACCATATCCAAGGCCTCCTGTTTGATCTTTTGATCATCATGATTTAAACTAACTTCAGTTTGTTGAGACAACCAGAAACATAACGCTCTTTCTCCCTCAATTATAGACTTCATATTCAACAAAGTTTTTCTTATATCAGCATGTTCAATAATTGAATCTGCATTTCCATTTTCAGACTTATTATTGTTGCTTTTTCCTTGTTTTCTATCTTTTGCATAATTAAGAGAATTTTGATAAGCAATTTCTGAAATTCCTAAACCTTGAATACCCACAACGATTCTCTCTAGATTCATCATTGTGAACATTTGACTCAATCCCTTGTTTTTAGGTCCAATCATTATTCCTGTGGCTTCATCAAAATTTAACACACATGTAGCTGAACCCTTAATACCCATTTTTGTTTCTATTGATCCAGTAGATATTCCATTTCTTTGGCCAACAGTTCCATCTTCTTTTACAATAAATTTTGGAACTAGGAATAAGCTTATTCCCTTAGTCCCTTTAGGCGAGTCTGTTGCCCTTGCTATCACCAAATGAATAATATTTTCTGTTAAATCATGATCACCAGAGGTAATAAATATTTTTTGCCCTGTGATTTTATATGATCCGTCTGGTTGTTCTACTGCCTTTGTTTTTAATAAACCTAAGTCTGTTCCACAGACTGGTTCGGTTAGACACATTGTGCCACTCCATTTACCCTCAACCATTTTAGGAAGGTATTTGTCTTTTATTTCATCTGTGGCATGGTGATGAATACAATTATAGGCTCCTAAAGTTAATTCGCTGTAAAGTTTAAATGCAAGACTTGCTGATGATATCATTTCATCAAAAAATGCACTAACAGTTCTAGGCATGCCTTGTCCTCCGTATTTTGGATCACAAGATAATGAAGTCCAACCGTCCTCAATATATTTTTGATAGGCCTCTTTATATCCTGGTGGAGTTCTTACAACCCCATTTTCTAAAATTGCAGGATTTTCATCTCCAGCTTTTGCTAGTGGCAAAATCAAATTTTGATTGATTTTTGCAGCTTCCTCTAGAATATCTTTAACTAACTCGGGACTTACCTCTTTATATTTTTCCAGTTCATTATAGTTTTTATTGTCCCTTAATTTCTCAAAAAGAAACATCATATCATCAACTGGTGCTATATAGCTTGGCATATATAAAGTTTAAAATAATTAATTAATTATTGCAATTTTGAAATGATCGCATCACCCATTTTAGATGTCGATATTTCTTTCATTCCCTTGGATTGGATATCTTTGGTTCTTAAACCATCATTTAAGACATCCTGAACAGCTTTTTCTAAGCCCTCTGCCTCTTTATCAAGGTCTAAGGAGTATCTTAAAGCCATTGCAAAGCTCAAAATTGTTGCTATTGGATTTGCTAGACCTTTTCCTGCTATATCAGGTGCAGACCCATGAATAGGCTCATACATCGCTCTCATTTCTCCATCTTTATTTTTTGCACCTAATGAGGCTGAGGGTAAAAGTCCTAATGAACCTGTTAACATTGATGCTTGATCTGAAAGCATATCCCCAAAAAGATTATCTGTGACAATGACATCAAATTGTTTTGGGTTTCTAAGTAACTGCATTGCACAATTGTCGGCAAGCATATGACTTAATTCCACATCTTTATATTCCTTTTCATGAAGTGCTTGAACCTCTTCTTTCCATAATTGCCCAGCCTCCATTACATTAGATTTTTCACAAGAAGTAACTTTATTTGATCTTTTTTTTGCTAAATCAAAAGCTACTCTTGCTACTCTTGTAATTTCACTACTTGTATAAGTGTGGGTATTTATTCCTTTTCTTTCACCATTTTCAATTGGTTTAATACCTCTGGGTTCACCAAAATAAATTCCACCTGTCAACTCTCTCACAATCATAATGTCTAATCCTGAGACAATCTCAGGTTTTAATGTAGATGCTTCGACTAATTGTTTGAAGCATATAGCAGGTCTTAAGTTTGCAAATAATTTTAATTCTTTTCTCAATTTTAAAAGTGCTCTCTCTGGTTTTTTTGAAAATTCAACATTATCCCATTTAGGTCCTCCAACTGCACCAAGCATCACAGCTTCACTTTCCAAGGCTTTATAAAAAACTTCATCAGTAATCGGTGTTCCATGTTTATCATAAGAACAACCTCCTGCTAAATCTTCATCAATTTCAAAATCTAAAGATTTCTTATCATTGAACCAATTTATTATTTTCTTAACTTCACCAATAACTTCTGGTCCAATGCCATCTCCTGGCAATAAAAGGATTTTTCTTTTTTTAACTTTAATCATTAAAGATCCAAGGCTTTTTACTTTTTAGATCTTTTTCAAAGTTTTCAATTTTTTCAGATTTCTTCAAAGATAAAGCTATGTCATCTAGTCCCTCTAAAAGACATTTTTTCTTAAACGGGTCGATTTTGAATTTAACTTTATTGTTTCCGTAAACAATTTTCTCATCATTGAGATCCACAAAAATTTCCTCTTTTCTGTTGGTATACTCTGATAACTCCTTTATTTTTTCATCATCAAGTGTAATTGGTAAAATTCCATTCTTAAAACAATTATTATGAAAAATATCTGCAAAACTTGTGCTTATAACACAAGTAATACCAAAATCTAATAATGCCCATGGTGCGTGCTCTCTTGATGAACCACACCCAAAATTTTTTCCTGCAATTAGAATTTTTGAATTATTAAATGGATTTTTATTTAAAATGAAATCATTTATTTCTTTACCATCATCATCATATCTCATCTCAAAAAATAAATTTTTGCCCAATCCAGTTCTCTTAATTGTTTTAAGAAATTGTTTTGGAATAATCATATCTGTATCAATATTTACTATTGGTAAATATGCAGGAATACTTCTTAATGTGCTAAATTTTTGCATTTAATTTTGATATTTTCTCACATCATCAAGACTTCCCGATATTGCTGCGGCTGCAGCCATTCCAGGACTAACTAAATGAGTTCTTCCTCCCCTTCCTTGTCTTCCTTCAAAATTCCTGTTTGAGGTAGAGGCACATCTTTCCTCAGGTTTCAACTTGTCTGCATTCATGGCTAAACACATTGAGCAACCTGGTTCTCTCCATTCAAATCCTGAATTAACAAAGATTTTATCTAATCCTTCTTGTTCTGCCTGTTGTTTTACCAATCCAGATCCTGGAACTACCATTGCATGAACATGGGAAGCTATCTTTTTATCTTTTAAAATCTTTGCTGCTTCTCTTAGATCTTCAATTCTACCATTTGTGCAACTACCTATAAAAACCTTATCTATTTTGATATCTCTGGCTGACATATCGGGTTTAAGACCCATATATTTTAAGGATCTCTCTATGGAATTTTTACGGTCTTCGTCTTTTTCTTGACTTGGATTTGGAACTTTGCCATCAATTGTAATTACATCTTGTGGTGATGTTCCCCAGGTTATCATTGGTAATATTTCATTAGCCTGCAAACTTACTTCTTTATCAAAGCTTGCATCACCATCGGTTTTTAAACTTTGCCAATGTTCTAAAGCTTTATTCCATTTTTCGCCCTTTGGTGACATTGGTTTACCCTCTAAGTATTTAAATATTTTTTCATCTGGTGCTATTAATCCAGCTCTTGCACCACCTTCTATTGTCATATTGCATATCGTCATTCTTTGTTCAACGCTTAACGATCTTATTAAATCACCTGCATATTCAAGAACACAACCTGTGCCACCTGCGGTTCCAATTTTTCCAATTATTTGTAAAATAACATCTTTTGAAGTAACACCTATTGGAAGTTTACCATTAACATTTATTCTAAAATTTTTTGCTTTTTTTTGAACTAGTGTTTGAGTTGCTAAAACATGTTCTACCTCTGAAGTTCCAATTCCAAAAGCTAAAGCACCAAATGCTCCATGGGTTGCGGTATGACTATCCCCACAGACAATAACTGTCCCGGGTTGCGTAAAACCCTGCTCTGGACCAGTTACATGAACAATACCTTGTCGCTTATCATTCATGCCAAAAAGTTTAATACCAAATTCCTTGCAATTTTCCTCTAAGGTCTCTACCTGAATTTTAGAATCATGGTCTGAAATACCTTTTGATCTATCGGTTGTTGGCACATTATGGTCTGCTACAGCTAAAGTTAATTTTGGGTGCCTGACTTTTCGTTGAGTATTTCTAAGTCCCTCAAAAGCTTGTGGACTTGTAACCTCATGGACTAAATGTCTATCAACAAATAATAATGCTGTTCCATCATCTTGTTGATGTACTAAATGGTCATTCCAAATTTTATCGTAAAGTGTATTAGGCATTGAGAAAAAAATTATTTTTTTTCTTGTAAATTTTCAAGCTTTTTTTCTGTACTAGTTTCGGCCTCAGAGGCATCTTTTTTAACTTCATTTTTTGAAGTTTCGTCTATTTTTGGCTCAACAGCTGGCGTAGCCTCTTTTTTAATTTCTGAAGTGTTTTCTTTTGTGATTGAAGCTAAATTTTCCTCAGTTACTGTTTCTGGTTTAACATCAACATCGATACCAATTTTTTTTCTAATTTTTTCGGCGATCCTTGCTGACTTCCCAGTTCTGTCTCTTAAATAATAAAGTTTTGCTCTTCTCACTTTTCCCGATCGGATTACTTTAATTGAGTCAATCACAGTTCCAAACAATGGAAATGTTCTCTCAACTCCCTCACCAAATGATATTTTTCTGACAGTAAATGAGGAGTTTAAGTCTCTACTTTTTTTAGCAATACATACTCCTTCAAAATACTGAATTCTTTCTTTTTTACCCTCTGTAATTCTTACACCAACCTTTACAACATCTCCTGGGAAAAATTCAGGTATCTTTTTTTCAGAGAGAATCTTTTTAACGTTGTTTTGGTTAATTTCTTCTATTGTTCTCATTTCAGTATTTATCAATTTAATCTTTCTTATATTTTTTGCCACAAATCTGGTCTTCGGTCGCGTGTTATAGCCTCAGATTGAGATAAACGCCAGTCTTTAATTTTATTGTGATCTCCAGATAATAACACTTTTGGTACTGCTTTTTCTTCCCATATTTGAGGTTTTGTGAACTGCGGATACTCTAAAAGGCCATTTTCAAAAGTTTCATCAGCTGGAGATTTATCATTTCCTAAAACTCCAGGTAAAAGCCTTAAAACGCTATCTAGAATAACCAAAGCTGCTGTTTCTCCTCCAGACAATACATAATCTCCAATGCTTACTTCCTCAATATTTCTAGTGCCTAAAACTCTTTCATCGACACCTTCAAACTGTCCACAAATCAAAGAAAATGATTTTTCTTTAGATAAATCTTGTGCAAACTTTTGATCAAATCTTTTACCTTTTGGTGAAAGATAAAGAATTCTATCTCCCTTATTTACATTTTGATCAATAGAATTCGCCAAGACATCTGGTTTAATTAACATACCTGTCCCACCGCCGTAAGGAGTATCATCAACTGTTTTATGTTTATCTTGAGCAGAGTCTCTAATATTAATTACTTTTAAGCTCCACAACTTTTTAGTCATTGCCTTACCGTATATACCTTTGTTTAAAGGCCCGGGGAAAATATCTGGGTATAGTGTAAATACTTGGGCTTGCATCATAAATAATTTTTGTGTTATTTCTTTTCCTCTTTTTTAACTTCTGTTTTTGGAGCCTCTGCTTTTGGAGCTTCTGCTTTTGAAGCTTCTGCTTTTGAAGCTTCTTCTTTTTTAGCTTGTGTTTTCAGAGCTTCTTCTTTTTTAGCTTCGTCACTACCTTCTTTTTTTCGATCTTTTTTTGGTATAGCTTTCTGAGGATTATTTCCATTTGCTGGCATAGGCATTAATTCATTTTCACCTAAAATCCTTGCTACTCTAGTTGTTGGTCGTGCGCCTTGACCCAACCAATACTTTATTCGTTCTGCTTCTAATCTAATTCTTTCCTTTTTTTCCTTCGGCAATAGTGGATTAAAAAATCCCACTTTTTCTATAAATCTACCATCCCTTGCAAAACGACTGTCTGCAACAACCACTTTATAAACAGGTCTTTTCTTGGTCCCGCCTCTTGATAACCTTAACTTTAACATTCATTCTCCTTGTTTTATTTTAATTGATTGAATAATTCAGGAGGTATTCCTTTATCAGTCATACCTTTGAGATTACCCTTTGACATCTTTTTCATCATTTCAGACATCATTTTAAATTGTTTTAACAACTTATTGATAGTGGCTGGATCTGTCCCAGAACCATTAGCAATTCTTTTTTTTCTAGAACCATCAATTATCTTTGGATTCTCTCTCTCTTTTTTTGTCATAGACAATATTATAGCTTCATTCTTTGTAATAATACTCTCATCAATTCCAGCTGTATCCATTTGTGATTTAACTTTTGAAACACCAGGCATAAAAGACATGATGCCTTCTATTCCACCCATTTTTTTCATTTGTCTTAGTTGTGCTAAATAATCTTCTATAGAAAATTGTCCCTTTTTTAAATTCTCTTCAGCCTTTTTAATATTTTCTTCCCCAAGGTCTTGCGCCGCTTTCTCTACTAGAGATACAATATCTCCCATACCTAAAATTCTATTAGCAATTCTATCTGGATGAAAAACTTCAAGATTATCAATTTTTTCTCCTATACCCAAAAATTTAATTGGGACTTGTGAAATGAATTTCATACTAACTGCAGCTCCACCTCTTGCATCACCATCAGCTCTGGTTAAAATTATACCAGAGAGATTTACAGTATTTTTAAATTCTTTTGCTACGGATGCTGCTACTTGACCAGTCAAAGAGTCAGCAACTAAAAAGGTTTCAGCAGGTTTAATTATATTCTCGATTTGTTTAATTTCACTCATCATTTGCAAGTTTATTTGTGTTCTACCTGCTGTATCAAATAAAATAACATCTGCACCATTTAGATTTGCAGCACTAATTGCTCTTGAACAAATATCAACTGGTTGTTGCCCTTCAATTATTGGCAAAGTCAAAATATTATTTTGTTCACCTAAAGATTTTAATTGCTCCTGGGCGGCTGGCCTATAAATATCTAAACTCACCATCATAACTTTCTTTTTTTTGTTATTTTCCAAATATTTTGCAAGTTTAGCGGTAGTTGTAGTTTTACCAGAACCTTGTAAACCAACTATCATCATGGGCACTGGTGGTACAGCATTAAGATTTACATCATTATTTTTTTCACCTAATAAAGATACTAATTCGTCGTAAACAATCTTAACAACCATATCGCCAGGAGATGTGGATCTAATGATTTCTTGTCCTAAAGCTTTAGGTTTAACTTTTTCAATAAACTCTTTTGCAACATCAAGTGATACATCAGCCTCTAATAAAGCTTGCCTAATGGCTCTCAGACCTTCGTCAACTTGACGCTCGTTAAGCGAAGGTGCCTTTTTTAAAGAGGAAAAGACTTCCTCAAATTTATTTGTTAAATTTTCAAACATATTTATTTTATACAGCAGTAATCGCACTAGTGGGCGAACCCTCGCTGACTAGTGTCGATCTCTTTGTTTCCAAAGACACCACAAATTTAACGCTTTTGCGGAAACTGCCACAAACTATAATAGAGGTTCAAAAAGTCAATAAATAAGTTAAATAACTATATATGGAGATTAGAGCTTTTAAAATGGATGGGTTAGGTAATGATTTTGTCATAATTGATAATAGACAAAAGATTACCGATTTGACTAAAGATCAGATTATAAAAATTTGTGATAGAAATTTTATTGGTTGTGATCAATTAATATTTATTGAATCCAGCAAATCAAGTCATGCAAGTTTAAAATTTTTTAATTCCGATGGAGGTGAATCTGGCGCATGTGGAAATGGTACTAGATGTGTTGCAAAATTAATCTCTGAAGAGACAAAAGCTGAAAAAATCATTTTATCTACTTTAAATAGAAATTTAGAGTCAAAAATTTTAGATAAAAATCTTGTTACAACTGAAATTGGTAAAGCTAAATTACAATGGAACGAAATTCCTTTGTCAGAAAAATTAGATACTAAAAATTTAAATATTAAGATCACTGATTT
>CABZPS010000006.1 GCA_902527635.1 uncultured Pelagibacteraceae bacterium
AAAAATTATAGATGAGGAAAATTCTTCATCTGATAATGAAAATCAACCTTTAGTTGATGATAATAATCAACCAGAAGCTGCAGAAAATCAAAAAAATGACACTTCTCAAGAAGAAGAAGAAAATAATCAATCTTTAACTCAAGATAATCAAAGTAATGACCAAAATTTGGAAACTAGTTCATCAGAAAATGAAAATAATAATCAAAATAAGGATAATTTAGAAAGCTTAGAAGCATCAGTTGTAAATAAAGAGGAAAATGGTGGATCAAATCATCAAGTTATTCACAAAAAAGATGGAAGATTACATATATATGTAAGACAAGACAAATATAAAGGTGAATTAAAATCAAAAAATTGGGTTGGAAGACTTTATATTGATGGAAAACAAAAAATATCATCCTCTGGTACTACAAATTTGGAGGAAGCAATACCAATTTTAGAAAAATGGTTTGATGAAGTTCATGAGGAAAGTGAAAAATTAAAAAAACAAAGTGAAGAAGCACAAAATATTCAAAGTCAAACTAAAACTGAAGAAGTTCAAACTCAAAATACACCACCAGAGAGTATAGAGTCTACTCCAACTCAAACTCCAGAAGTAAATCAGACAAATGAAACTCAAAGTCAACCAGTAACACCTGCGGTATCTTTAAATGAAAGTGCTGAAACACAAAACAAGGATGAACCTAAAAGTAAATTGTCAAATATTTTTGGAAAGTTAAAAGAAATTAAATTAAATAAACCATCGTTTGCAAAAAATTTACCTAAACCTTCTTTATCATCTTTCAATAAAAATAAAATTGGAGGATTTAAATCTAAATTTGAAAACTTTTTTAAATCTAAATTAGGGAAATCTTCTGTTAAAGGTGAGGAAATTTTAGGAGTACAACTTTATAATAATGAAATTAGATTAGCGCAAGTTTCAACTAATAAAGCAAATCAATGGGTATTAGAAAAGTTATATACTCATCCAGTTGATATTACTGATGATAGTACCCCAATTGAAAACGCAGACAAGTTTACTGAAGAATTAAGTCTTGCAATACAAAAATCAAAAATTACAACACCAAATGCTGCTATAGCGATTCCTGTTACTAGTGCGATTATTAGAGTTGTGACTGCTCCTTTAATGAAAGATGAGGAGTTACAAAAAGCAATTGAAACTAATTCATTGTGGGAAAATTTAGTTCAATTAACAGATAACTTAGAAGACTATTCTATTTTTCATCAAGTAATTAGTAGAAATCAAAAAGATAATACTATGGATATTTTGTTTGTAGCTTCAAAACTTTCAGACATCAATAGTTATACCTCAATAATTAAAAACGCTGGACTTAATCCAGTAATAATTGACGTTAAATGTTTTGCTCTTAAATCAGCAGTTGATCAAGTAAATCAGCTTACAAATAAAGTTGAGGATGCGAATTTAACTGCAGTTTTAGAGTTTGGATTAGATGAAAATTATTTCATGATACTTTACGATAATAACCCAATTATAACTGATATTTTTATTAGAGGACAAGATAGAAAAATTTTACAAGGTTCTCAAGATGCCGAAGAAAAAGAGGCTTTAGTAAGACGTTATGTAACTCAAGTAAAACAAGCAATCCAAGACTTTGAGACTAAATATGAAAAAAAGAATTAGAAATATAAAAGTCGTATCAGATATAGAAAATGTAGAGGAATATTTAGGAAGTTTCAGGAAGTTTTTATTAAATGTTGGTTTCAATACTTTAGACCCTAGCGAGGGATTAAAAATTCCAAGTCAATACCAACAAATTTTAGACCAAAAACAAAACAGATCATATTTAACAACTGCAATAGGTTTAGCTTTCAGGAAATTAGATGTTTTTGGCTACTATAAATTTGTAACAGCTGTAAAAAATATTAATTTATTACCTGACAGATCGAGCATGATGAAACAAAAAAAAATGAAAGCAATTTCAGGTTTTGCTTTTAAGGGTGCAGTAGGGTTGGTTGCCGGGATATATCTAATTTTATTTGGAATGTCGTTTTGGAACATTTACATTTATAACAAAGAACTGGTTAATTATGCTCAGGTAAAAGTTGAACACGCAAAATCTGTGAAACAGAAAAAAATTACTAAAAAAAAATTAGGTGTTATAGAGACATCTTTAAAATTAAGCAAAACATTAAAGTCTAATAAAGAATTAACTTACAGAATTTTAGCACAAGTAGCATCGAGCGTTCCTAACAGAGTAAGATTTGATCAAGTTGATTTTAATGGATCGAATAGACTCACTATCCAAGGTGTTGCAGCTTCCGATCAAGACATTTTAAAATTTATAGATAATTTAGGTAAACAAAAATTAGTTGAGCAAGCTTCTTTATCATCGATGCGGCTTCCCAAAAGGTCTAAAGGAGGAGCAACAATGAAAGGGTTTAGAGTTTTTGTAAAAATTAAGAAAGGTTAATGATGGCAAATATTGATTTAAAAAATTTGAATATGCAAGATCTAAAAGAACAAATTTTAAAATTTGCAGATAAGAAAACTTTAATAAAAATAGGTATTGGTGTTGGAGGGTTATTATTTTTTTTAATCATTTACTATGCAGTCATTAATCCAATAGTTGAAAAGAAAAAAGTTCAATTGAATGATTTAAATAAGAAAAAGCAAGAAACTCAAAAAAATTTAGGTGATATAAAGTCGATGGAAGCTAAAATAAAAAAACTTTCCCCAAAATATGAAAATTACTCAAGTTTATTTCATAGTAAGGCTGAAGTTGAGGGTCTCTATCAATCGCTCAGTGAATACGCAAGTCTTAATGGTTTAGTAATAACTAGAATTGAAAAAAAGAAAATTAAAGAGGTATTGAAGGCAGAAGCACTAGCTTCAGGTAAAAAGAAGAAAAAGAAGAAGAAGAAAAAGAATCAAACTAGAAAGGCTGCTAATGTGGCTTACTACCTTATACCGGTAGAGTTTGAGATTGATGGCAGTTTCATTGGTTATATAAAGTTTAAAAGAGCCATTTCTCTATCAAATAAGATGTTAAATTTTGACAAAGAGACCATAAGTGTTGTAAAAAGTAAGAATGCAACTGGGGCGATAAAAGCAAAAGGGACATTAACGATTGTAGGTTTACCTAATGAATTTTTTTAAAATCGTAACATTACTGATCTTTACTCTATTTTTAAGTACGCATTCATTTGCCGACAGTCACGACTCAGAGCAAGACATCATAGAAAAAGCAAAAGAAATTAATAAAAAAATAAAACAACAACAGGCTAACAAGCAAGCAAATATCTCTTCAGAGATAAGTAATGAAGAACCTTTACCTTTGAACGATCCTTTTGTTGGTGATAGTTCGCTTACAGGTGGTACTCAAATTTTGTCAAATAATCCTGAAGAATTAGATAGTCAAATGAGCTTATACAAATTTAAATTAGTTGGAGTTATGACTTCTGAAGATGATAAGGGTTTTGTATCTTTAGTCGATGAAAATGGTGAGGTTGTAAATCTATCTCTATTTGAGGAATTAAGTCCTGGGGTTCAACTAGTTGGTTTAAATAATAAAGAAGCAGTTTTCACAAATAATGAAAATTTACTAGTGATTAATTTTAAAAATCAAATTATTGAGAGGACTAAATAATGGTAAAAAAAAGTAATTTACCTTTAGTTATTCTTTCGATTATTTTCTTATCACTAACAGGATGTGCAGAAAAGTTTGCTAACAAAAAAATTTAAACACGACACTCCTCTTATTAAACAGGATGTAAAAAAAATTGGAAAAGCGGAACTTGAAAAAAGTGCTGAAATGGGTCCTCTACCTGTAGAAGGAGATGTAATAAAACTTCAAAAGAGAAAACAAATTTCATCTGTAAAAGAAAAAAATTATTTATTAATCTCTGATGAATTTGAGACACTAAAACAAGATGTTTCATTTAAATTTAAAAATTTAGACTTTAAAGAAGCTATGGGACTGATGGCTGAAATAGGAGATATTAATATTTTAGTTGGAGATGAAGTTGCAGGTTCAGTTAGCGCTGAATTAACTAATGTTCCATGGGATAAGGCTTTTAATGCTTTATTAGATTTAAAGAGTTATGCGGCAGATATTGATGTAGCCAATAATATAATAAGAATTTCAACACCTTCAAATTTAACTTCTCAAGAAAGTTATAAATCTGCAAGAGCATCTGCAGTAAAAAAGAAAGTAGAGCTTGAAGATTCTGTGGAGCCTATAATTTCAGAAATATTTAAACTTTATTATATAACTCCATCAGAAGCTAAAGCTACAATAACAGAATTATTTACATCTAAAGGAACAACGGGAAGTTTTATTCCAATTCAAGTTACTGAGGAAAAAACTACACGATCTATAATTGTTAGAGGTAAAGAGAAAGACTTAGATATTGTCGATAAGGTTGTAAGAGAAATAGATAAAAGAACTAGACAAGTTTTAATTGAGGCATTTATAGTTGAGGCAACTTCAAATTTTGAGCAGGCATTAGGTAAAGCAATGGGAGCTGCTTACACCCGAAAAGGTTTAAGAGTTGGAGGAACTCAAGGGGGAAGTTCAGTAGGAGCCGCTTCTGGAGAAGGAGCGGCAATTACAGACAGTACTGCTGCATTTAGTACCCAATCTGGTACAGATAATTTATTCAATTTTAGTAGTGGAGGTACAAGTGGTATAGGAATATTAAAAAAGACAGGATCTGCCGTGCTTAAATTTCAATTGGATGCTTTAGAAGTTGAAGGATTAGGTAAAACAATATCAAATCCAAAATTATTTACACTTGATAACCAAGTTGCCAGCATAACCCAGGGTGAACAGATTGCAATATCTGGTGGCGAAGGGGCTGATCAATTAATTGATGCCAATTTAAAACTTATTGTGACCCCAAATATAATTGGCGATGGGAATGTGATGCTTCAAATTCAAGTTACAAATGATACCCCTAATAGACAAGGAGGCTCAACAGGAATTAACAAAATGGAGATTAATACAAGATTATTGGTTGCTGACGGAGATATTGTAGTAATTGGTGGAATTAAGAAAAACCAAATTAGCAACAATAGATTTGGGGTTCCTGGAGCTAAAAATGTACCAGTTGTAGGTAAACTGTTCAAAGGTACAAATAAATCTGATACGATGAGTGAGTTATTAGTATTTATTGCACCTAGGATTTTATAATGCTTAAAATAAGTAGAGAGAGTGAAATTAATTTAGTCAATGTTCTCATTGATAACGATATTATTTCAGGGAAAGATTTAATTAATATCAAAAAGGTTAGCACAGAAAATAATAAGTCTCAGATTGATGCAATTTTTGAACTCAAGTTAACTGATGAAAAAAAAATTATAGATCTTCTTGTCAAAGAACAAAATTTAGAAATTATTGATTTAACAAAAATTGAAATAACAGATGAGGTCAAATCAGTACTTCCATCTAATTATATCAAAGTTAACTTTGTTGCGCCATTTAAGATTGAGGGAAAAACTTTACATATAGCGATACCAGATAGTTCAAAATTAGGCTTAATGAGAAACTTAAAAGCTATAACAAAAAAAGATATTGAATTACACGCTGCAACTATAAGTGATATTTCTGAATATATTGAAAAGATATCAAGCGATGCTAGTGAAGTAACTATCGCTTCGATAAGAAGTGATAATAGAAAAAAAACAAAAACTTTTGATAGTGATTTAGGAGAAGCTGGAGAGGTTTTAGAGAAAGCACCTGAGGAGGATATAGAGGCTTTAGAGAATGAATCAGAGGTCATTAAGTTTAGTACTGCAGTTGTGGCCGAGGCAATCAAATTAGGAGTAAGTGATATTCATATCGAGCCATATAGATTTAGTTCAAGAGTGAGATACCGACTAGATGGAATGTTACTAGAGCAAGAACAATACAAACAATTCCTTCACGATAATTATGGAGCAGTGGTAACAAGATTTAAGATTATGGGAAAATTAGATATTGCAGAACGAAGATTACCACAGGACGGTGCAATAAATTTTAAGATTGAGAATAAAGTTGTTGATCTTCGTTTATCAATTTTACCAACAGCAAATAATGAAAGAATAGTAATGCGTGTTCTTAACAAAGATGCTGGCGATATTAAACTTGAACAATTAAATTTTGAAGAGGATGACTTAAAAAATTTAAGAAAAGCAATTCATAGCACCCAAGGACTTATTTTAGTTACTGGTCCTACAGGATCAGGAAAATCAACAACATTATATAGTATTTTGAAAGAAGTAAGTAAGCCACATTTAAATATTTTGACTGCAGAAGATCCAGTAGAATATGAACTTGATGGAGTAGGTCAGGTACAAATTAAAGATGATATTGGATTATCATTTGCAACTGCTTTAAGATCTTTTTTAAGACAAGACCCAGAAATCATTCTTGTTGGTGAGATGAGGGATAAAGAAACTGTAGATATAGGTCTGAAGGCTGCACTTACTGGACACTTAGTATTTAGCACATTGCACACTAATGATGCGCCAAGTACTATCACTCGTTTACAGAATATGGGTACTCCCGATTATTTGATAAGTGCTGCGTGTCAATTAGTTGTGGGTCAAAGATTGGCAAGAAAAAATTGTAAAGATTGTCGTGTACCTGATGATGATGTAAATCCTAAGGTGCTTCAAGATTTAGGATTTAGTGCTGAGCAAGCTTCGAGAGTTAAAGCTTCTAAAGGTAAAGGTTGCTCGAAGTGTAGTAATACTGGTTACAAGGGTAGACAGGGAATTTATGAAATTTTAGTTGTTTCAAAACCTTTAAAAGAAGCAATACTCAGAAAAGCAACTACTCCTGAATTAAGAGAAATTGGTGTCAAAGAGGGATTTCAAACAATGCAAGATATGGGTAGACGTTTAATTGCATCTGGAGAACTTAACTTTAGGGAGTATGAAAGAGTTCTTTCAGTCGAGTAAAAATGGAAGCATTTACTTATAAAGGTATTGCAGACGGAAAATATGTAGAGGGTGATATTGAAGCTTTAAATATCGATGATGCCTCTTTTCTTTTAAAAGAAAAAAAAATAATCATAACCAACATAATAAAATCCAAAAAAAAAAAAACAGATGGAAAAAAGAAGAAAAGTAGCTTTTCTTTATTTAGTGGTAAGAAAAAAGTAAAAGTTGAGGATATTTTAATATTTTCAAAACAATTTGCTACCATGGTTAAAGCTGGACTGCCTATTTTACAGGTTTTAACAATGTTAAGAGATCAACTTGAAAATGATGGAATTAAGGAAATTGTTGAGGATATTCGAAAGAGTCTTGAAGGGGGTTTGAATTTATCGAAGTGTTTTGAAAAATATCCACAACACTTTGACAACGTTTATGTAAATTTAATTAAAGCAGGAGAGGCTAGTGGTAAATTAGATGTCTTTTTACTTAAAATAGTAGATTCTCTTGAAAAGAAAGAAAAAATAAAAAAAAAGATCAAGTCAGCACTAATGTACCCAATGATCATGTTTACTGTAGCTGTTACAGTAAGTGCATTCATGTTAGTCAAAGTAGTACCTGTTTTTGCTAAAATGTATGATGGAATGGGATTAGAACTTCCTGCAGCAACAGCAACAATAATGGCCATGAGCGATTTTTTAAGGGGAACTGGGGGAAAATTAATTTTATTTGGTGGTATAACTTTTTTCTTTGGCTTTAAGTTTATAATAAAAAGAAACGCTGCATTAAGATTTAAATGGCATAGACAAGTTCTTAAATTACCAGTATTTGGTGAAATGATTTTAAAATCATTGCTAGCAAGAATATCACTTATATTAGGTAATCTTAGTGCTGCAGGTGTGAATCTTCTAGAAAGTTTGGAAATAGCAAAATCAGTCAGTAATAATGATGTAGTTACGGATGCAATTGAAAATGTGAAAAAAGGAGTTTTTTCTGGTGATACTCTTACAAAACTTTTTTTAAAAGAACCTTTATTCCCACCAACTTTTAGTCAGCTTATTTCTGTTGGTGAACAAACAGGACAATTAGATGAAATGTTTAATTCTGTAGCAGCATATTATGAGGAAGAATTCGATACGACTGTAGACAATATGTCTAGTTTAATTGAGCCTATAATGATAGTATTTATGGGAGTAATGATTGGTGGATTAATGATTGCAATGTATTCACCAATATTTAACGTTGGTGCATTAATTAATTAACTTATAATTTTTTTGTTAACACTAAGTTGTTAATCCAAGGTTTGTTACCTTCTTTAAAAACAATAGAGTCCATTATTTCTTGAATAAAAAAAGTCCCTAAACCACCTGGTTTTATATCATCGATGGCTCGATGTTTTATCTTTTCTTTTTCAACAGGTTTGCCATTATCAAAAAAAGCAATCTCTAGTTTATTGTTATTACAAGATATTTGAACAACCATTCTATCATCAGTTTCTGGAAAATCCTTGTAAGCATGTTTAACAATATTTTGTGCTGCCTCAGCAATGGCTAAAACTAATTCGTCTTTTAATTCTTGATTTAATTCTAATTTTTCAAAAACTTCTCTTGAGAATGTTCTTACATCTTTAAGGCTTGATGAACGAACTAAAAAATCCTTTTTTTCAGAAATATTTATTAAATCTGACTGTTGATTGCTCATGAATAATATTATTCTAAGTTTAATATTTGCTCTAATTTTGCCATCATAATTACTTTTAAAACGGATTTGCTAACATCCTTAACAATTAGTTTGTTATTCATTTCTAGTGCTTTTTGATGACTTTCAATTAAGACAGATATGCCAGATGAATCCATATATTGAACATTACTTAAATTAAGATGTACTTCTTTACCCGCATCAATTAATGGAAAAATAACCTCTTTCGCCGCTTCAGTTTTATCCATATCAATTTCACCATCTAAAAAAACAGTGCTGATATTTCCTTCTTCAGTTATTTTATAACTCATAAAAATTTCTTTGCCATTGCTAATACTTTCTCAACAGGTTGACTTAATTCTTTAAGTTCCACTTTAGTATTTTTTTGTTTTGCTCTTTGATTACTTTCAACAATTACTGATATTCCCGATGAGTCCATATATTGCACATCTTTTAAATTTAAGTGAACTTCTTTTCCAGCATCGATTAATGGAAAAATAACATCTCTTACATTATCTGCAATATCCATATCTATTTCTCCGTTAAGAAATACTGTGCTTACATTATTTTCTTCGCTTACTTTAAATTTCATTTATTTAATATTTCTAATTAGCTAATAACAAAAAATACTTAAAAATTAAACCCAATATGGCCAACTTATAACACTTTCAATAAAATAAAGGGTTTTTTTCAGTTTACATCATTAAAAATTATTATAAGTTTTAGGTATAAATTAATTTACAAGAGGAAAATATGAAAAATAACAAAGGTTTTACTCTAATCGAGCTACTAGTTGTTGTAGCTATTATTGGAATACTTGCAGCTGTCGGTGTAGTTGCTTATAACGGTTACACAGAAAGTGCAAGAGTAAATGCCTCTAAATCAAATCACGCTAATGTTGTGAAATATTTAGCAGCAGAAATACAAAAGTGTTCTATCGGCGAAGATGAAGCAATGGGTGGTAATTTAGATTGTGATACTTTTAATGACGGATCAAAATCAGAAAAAGCTGAAGCAGCTGTAACAGCTGCGGTAACAGCTTTGGCAGATTTTAAAAATCCGCATAGTCCAAATAACTCAGGTGTTGCTACTTTACCAAATTTCTTGAAAGAATTATTTGGTGGTGGAAATGCTTTAGCTGATACAACAACAACAACTTCATCAGATACGGTAAGTGAAACTGACGGTGCAACACAGCCAACAAATCTTACAAAAGGAGAAACCAAATTAGATGCGAATGCACCTGATGAAGGTGATATAACTGTACAAACCAAGTTTAATGATGGCGACGATGATTACGTATCAAACGTTGTAAGTACTAGTTAAAGATTAGTTGAACAAAAACTTAAAAAAAAAATTTAAAAGCTCCCTAGGATTTTCCCTAGTGGAGCTTTTAGTTGTAGTTGCAATTATAGGAATTTTATCAGCTGTTGGTGTTTTATCCTATAACGGATACATATCGGGCACACAAAAAAAATCTGCAATTAATATAATGCAACAAATTTTGCTCGCACAGACAGAAGAGTACTCTAATTCTAATAGTTATAAAACAAGCGGTTGCGGTGACTCAATTAATAGTGATCTCTTTGGTGGCTCAGATATTGTTGCCGATGTAAAAGAAATCGGCTATACGATTTGTTTAGAAGATGATGAGGATGTTGATTTTAATGTTGTGGCAACCAGTGGAAAATGTAAACTCACCCTACCTCGGATAGGAAAGCTTGAAGAGTCAGAAGATTGTTAAATAATCTTGATTTTTCTTTTAATTTACCCAAAATGACTACTGAATAGTTTTATTTTCAAGAAAAAAAATATATCTATACTAATTATATTATATGAAAAAAATTTTTTTAATTTTGATATTGGTTCCATTTTTAAGTAATTGCACACAATATTCAGCAATGGTTGGACCAAGTGTTACTTATGCTCATTCGGGAAGTGTTTTACAAGCAACTACTTCTTTATCAAGCTCTTTAGCAGTGAATGCTGCTAAACAAAGTTTTGTTGACAATAGTAAAAGTGAAAATATATGCCCAACATTCCATAGCTCTACGTTAAATGAAATATTCTTTGAAACTATTGAACACACTGATTGTTATTTCGATCCTATGAGTATCTATAGATAATCTAAATTAAATAATGCCCCAGGAAGCGATAGAAATTCTCACAAGCAATATAGACACTCTATGGGTAATAAACTGCGCAATTTTAGTTTTCATTATGCAAGCAGGATTTATGTGTATGGAAACTGGTTTATCACGGCATAAAAATAGCATTAATGTTGCACTTAAAAATGCTGCAGATTTTGGAATATCTGTAGTTATCTTCTGGATATTTGGTTTTGGTATCATGTTTGGTACTTCTTACTACGGTTTTTTTGGTACTGATTTATTTTTTTTCAAAGCTAACAAAGCTGAATATATGACTTACTTTGTATTTCAAGCAATGTTCGTTGCAACTGCTGCAACAATTATTTCTGGTGCTGTTGCTGAAAGAATGAAATTTAACGGTTATTTAATTATGACTGTTTTGGCTACAGGAATAATTTATCCAATAGTTGGTCATTGGGCGTGGTCTTCAAGTTATCTATCCAAATATGATACTGTTGATCAGTTGTTAGTTATAACTGACTCAGTAAGAACAACTGGATGGCTTTCAGAATTAGGTTTTGTTGATTTTGCTGGAAGTACTATTGTACATTCTGTAGGTGGATGGATTGCTTTAGCAGCAATAATTATTTTGGGACCAAGAATTGGTAAATATTCAGATGCTAATAGAGGTAAATTTACTGGGTCTAGTTTTCCACTCGCAGTTTTAGGGACACTTATTTTATGGTTTGGTTGGTTTGGTTTTAATGGAGGAAGCAATGGGGCGATGGATGAAGTTGTACCTTTAATTCTAATTAACACATTTTTAGCTGCAGCTTTTGGTTTATTAACTGGATTAGGTATTTCATATTTTAAACATAAAAAACCCGATCCTTTTTATATTATTTTAGGTCCGTTAGCAGGTTTAGTTGCAATTACCGCAGGATGTAATTCAATGACGTCAGTAACATCTATTTTTGTAGGTATCATTGGTGCAATCATTGCAATTTTTGTTAATGAACTTTTAAATAAATTTGAAATAGATGATGTTGTTGGTGCTGTTCCAGTACACTTGGCTGCTGGTATTTGGGGAACTTTAGCAGTTGGCTTTTTTAGTGATTTAAACGTTTTAAATACTGGTCTTGATAGATTTTCACAAATTAAGATTCAATTAATAGGAATTTTGGCCATTGGATCATTTACTTTTATATCTTCATTTATAATTTTAAATTTTGTAAATAAATTTTATCCATTAAGAGTAAGCACTGTTCAAGAAGAACTTGGATTAAATATTGCAGAGCATAATGCTGTTTCAATTGAGCATGACTTAATTTCAATTTTAAATAAACAATCGGAATCTGGAGATCTTAAAGTAAGAGGACCTCAAGACCCTTTTACAGCCGGAGGGGTTATCGGACTTTATTATAACAAGTTAATGAGCAAACTTGAAACAACAGAAGAAGAAAAAAATAAATGGCGAGAGAGAATTTCAAAAGAGGTTAAATTAGCTGTAAAAGTTCAAGAAAACTTTTTACCAAAAAGAAATTTAAAAAATTATCCTGTACACGGCATCAATATATCCGCTAGAGAGGTTTCAGGCGACTTCTTTAGTTTTTACCCCCACAATGATAGTATTTATTTTATAATTGCAGATGTTGCTGGTAAAGGGATTCACGCCGGTATGGTCATGGCAAAAGCATCGACATTATTTGAAGTCCTATCCCAATCGAAAGTAGATCCTGATGAAATGGTATTACATATGAATAACGATTTAAATAATACAAAAACTGCAGGAATGTTTGTAACCTCAATTGTTGGTGAATATAATTTGATTACTGATGAAATTAGATGGGTAAATGCAGGTCATCAGCCTGCAATCGTAAGAGATAATAATGGAATATATGAGCAGTTTCAAAGTTCAGCGCCTCCCTTAGGTGTTATCAAACAGAAAGACAAAAGTATTTATAATATTAATAAGATGAAACTAAATGGGTCAAGATTTTATGCATTTACTGATGGGTTATCTGAAAGCTTAAATGACAAAGGACAAGAAATAGGTATTGATGGATCAATAGATATTATTGAGACTAATTACAGCAAAGACACAAATCAACAATTAAATGATATAACTGAAACGGTCGTAAATACCAGCAAAAATCAAAAACTGACTGATGACCTAACAGTAATAAGTATTGGAAAATAGTATTAATTCCTTAAAAAATACTAATTGAAAAAAAAAATAGACTTAATATCTTTCACTTTTATGAATTTAAATACTAATAAGCTAATATTTTTTTTCATCTCAACTTTGTTGCTGGTGACAACCTTTGCTGTCTCTTCTGAAAAAAATATTACCTATATGCAAATTTTACAAAAACCAAATGATTTAGATTTGAATTTAAAATACGCTCAGCAACAAGGTAAAATGGGTAATTTTAAACAAACAATTTCCACACTAGAAAGATTGAACATGCTTTATCCTGACAATACTGAAATTAAATTATATTTGTTATCAGTTTTGGTACAAGTAGATTCACCTGAAAAAGCGTCGACAATAATAGAAGAGATGAAATTAAGAAGAGATCTTTCGTCTGAAGATTTAGAAACATTACAAGAAATTGAGGAAGAGTTAAAAGATAGAGAACCAAGTCTTTGGACCTTTGCGGCAGACTTTTCAACTGGAGCAATTTTTTCAGAAAACGTAAATAGTGTTTCAAGTTCAAAATTAAAAGAATCATCAGGTGTTCGTGAAGCTTTTAATTCTCCCAAATTTGATAGAACTTTGAGTGGTAGTATGGGATTATCTGCATCGAGACCTGTTGGTGAAGAGTCTTCTTTACTTATAAACTTATCTCATACATCTTCTGAACAATATTTTGAAACTGATGATGACTTTCAAAGTTATGGTTTAACCTTAGGTTTAGATACAGTTTTTCTTGGTCAAAGCATTAGTCCTTATTTCATAGTAAACAAATCAGACTATCAAACAGATGCAGATAGTTTTTCTAAGATGTATGGTCTTGGAGGTTTCTTTTCGGTTGGTGAGAGAAACTCTTTTAGTTATGGATGGTCATACTCAAATTCTAAAGGTAATGACAACACAATGGACTCTAGTGCCAATGAAACCAATTCTAGTGGTCATGGTTTAACATTGGGTCATGATTTTATAGTAAACGAGTTGATAACTACAAATATAAGTTTGGGTTACAGTGATAGCGATGCAAGAGTTGATGCAGGAAATGATTATGAAAATTATGATATTGGTTTTGGTATTAACTTTGCTTTTCCTTGGGCGTTTATTGCAGTTAGTAACAGTATGAGTTTTAATGATTATAAGATTGCAGATACTTCGGTTAATTCAACAATAAGATCAGATTTTACAAATACATTTGATATTTCATTAACGAAAGCTATTGGAGATTTATTTCCTAATATTGATCCAAACAGAAGCCTCTTTATAAATATGTCATTTGAAAAACTTTATTCTGATGCCAATATTGTTAATTACGACTACATTGCAGATTCTTTTTCTCTAAGTTTTTCAAAAGCATTAAAATTGAATTAATACGACGATTTTTTCTAATTATAAGAGCATTAATCTTTATTTTATCAACCTTTTTAAGCCCATTTTGAACAATAATAATTGTTTTTATTTTTGGTTAAATTTGCTATTTTTCCAGTAATGAATAAGTTTTTAAGTATATTTGTCGGATTATTTTTAATTCTTTTTTCTTATGCAAACTCAGCAGAGAAACTAAGCATTGAAAAGCAACTTGTTGGAATAGTTGGAGCTATCTCAGGAACAGTGAAGACTGAAACTAGAGAATTAAAAGCTGGTGATAAAATATATTTAAATGAAACAATTTATGCAGGTGCTGGTTCAGGGACCCAAATTTTATTATTAGATCAATCTACTTTTACTGTTGGGGAAGACTCAGAAGTTGTAATGGATACATTTATATTTGACCCAGCAACTAATGATGGAAAAATAGTTGCAAGTGTCAAACAAGGAAGTTTAAAAGTTATCTCAGGATTAATCAGCAAAAAAAATCCAGACAGTCTTACAGTTGAGGTACCTGAAGGTACTTTGGGTTCAAGAGGAACAGAATTTCAAACTATAGTTTCAAAAGGAAAAACAGATACTCTATTAATCGGTCCTGGAAAAAATAATACGTTAGGTATGAGACCAGGTGCAGTATTAGTTGGAAATAATCTTGGTCAAACTTTATTAGATAATCCTTATAGTATGGCTTCAATGTCCAAAGGTAAAGCACCAGGTCAAGCAAAAAAAATTACTAAAAATCAATTAAAGAAATTTAATAAAAGAATGAAAGCTCTTAGGGTAGCTAAGTTATCTCCTAATGAGACTAAAGCTGAGAGAAAACAATTAAGAAAAAGTTTAAAAAAAGAATTAAAAGCCCTTGGCTTTGAAAAAGAGGAAATTAAGACTATAATCAAAGAAAATATTCAAAAAGATAAAAAGAAAAAAGTAGCAATTAAAACTGAAAGAGCAGAAAAGAAAAAAGCTCAAAAGAAAAAAGCTAAAGCTGAAAAGAAAAAAGGTAATAAGAAAAAAGCTAAAAAGACTGAAAAGAAAAAAGGCAAAAAGAAAAAAGCGGTAAAAAAAGGTTCCAAAAAGAAAAAAGCAGTTAAGAAAAAAGTTACAAAAACTGAAAAGAAAAAGGTTACTAAGAAAAAACCTGCTAAGAAAAAAGCTACTAAAAAGAAAGCTACTAAAAAGAAAGCTGTAAAGAAAAAACCTGCTAAAAAGAAAAAAGCAGTCAAGAAAAAACCTAAAAAGAAGAAAAAAGTAGTTAAGAAAAAACCAAAGAAAAAAGTCAAAAAGAAAATAGCTAAAAAGAGAAAAGTAGTTAAGAAAAGAAAAGCTGCTAAAAAGAGAAAAGCTAAAAAGAAGAGAAGAAAAAAGAAATAAACAGATCTTTCGTAAATAAGATTTATTTACTTTAATTCAATTACCTATAAGTTTATTTTTGTGAAAGAAATTTTACATAAAAATCTTAATTACATAGTTTTCCTTGTCTTACTTATATTCTTGATTTTCTTAAAAATTCTCAATCCAAGTTTTATCAAATCAATATCTTTTTTAAGTTTTGATCTTTACCAAAAAGTATTTGCAGAGAAAAAAAATTCAGATGTTGTAATTATTGATATTGACGAAAATAGTTTAGGTAAGTTTGGCCAGTTTCCATGGAATAGAATTGTCTTTGCAGAAATCTTAGACAAGTTAAACCAATCGAACCCTAAGGCAATAGGTTTTGATATTTTTTTTACTGAAAAAGATAAACAATCACCAGATGAATTGTTTAAGTCTTATGGTTTAATCCCTGCTGATATAGCAGAGCTTCAAAATTTAAAAAGTCCTGACGATATATTTGCAGATAAACTTAAAGTATCAAAATCTATAATTGCAGTTTTAGGGAGCAATGTTCCTTCACACTCAAATTATGATCGAAAAGCAAAAGCAAGATTTTTATCTAAAGGAGGTGATCCAAAACAATTTACCTATTCTTACCCTTATTCAATTGGATCACTCGAAGTTTTGGAAAAAAATGTGAAAGGATTAGGATCTATTTCTTTTTTAGATCAATTGGATGGTATCATTAGATCTCTGCCTTTAGTTGTTCAATTTAACAAAAAAATATACCCAACTATGGGATTAGAGATGGTCCGAGTTGGTTCAAAACAAAAAAATATTTATGTTGAGTTAAATGAGGTAGGAATTCAAAGAATTAGTGCAAGACCCCATAAAATAGACTCTGATCCCAATGGGATCATTTGGATTAAATATAAAAGGTCAGATAAAAATCAATATATTTCTGCTGGGGATGTTTATGATGGTAAATTTCAAACAGATTTTTTCAAAGATAAATATGTTTTAATCGGTGCTTCAGCACAAGGATTGTTCGATTTAGTTAAAACTCCTCTTGGAGTAACTATACCAGGAGTTGAAGTTCATGCTAATGTTATTGAAAATATTTTAGATCAATCCTATTTGGTTAGAAATCCAAACACATATATATTTGAGTTATTATTTTCTATAATTATTGCTTTAATTACATTTATTTTATCTCAAAAAGTAAAACCAAAACTAAGTTTATCAATTTTCTTTGGAAATATTTTGGCAATCATAATTATTGGATTTTCTATTTATAAATTTAGATCTGAATTAGTTGATATGAGTTATCCCAT
Organism: uncultured Pelagibacteraceae bacterium; assembly: GCA_902527635.1. Lineage (GTDB taxonomy): Bacteria > Pseudomonadota > Alphaproteobacteria > Pelagibacterales > Pelagibacteraceae > Pelagibacter. The sequence goes on from CABZPS010000006.1 coordinate 16,876, forward strand.
ATTTATTGTAACCGCTACGTTCTTAACGGGTCTTTATTTTAGATTTATCGAGGAAAACAAAATAGCTTTAGATAATTTACAAAAAGAAGCAAAATTATTAAAAGAACGAGAGCTTGCTGCAGGGGTTCAAAAAAGTTTATTCCCAGATATATCAAAATTTGAAAATTTTATCTTTGCCAGAAACGTTCCAGCAAGAGATGTATCTGGAGACTATTTTGATGTGGTAAGATCTACCCCTGAAGAATACTTTTTCACATTAGCTGATGTATCAGGAAAAGGAGTTAAGGCTGGTATGTATATGGCCAAAGCATCATCAATATTTAGAACGCTTACTAATTTAAAATTTCCCTTAGAAAAAGTTGTGTTCGGGGTCAATAATGAGCTCGTTGAGGCTAAATTTAAAGGGATGTTTGTAACTGCTGTATTTGGAAAACTAAATATTAAAACTGGAGAACTCGTATTTATTAATGCTGGTCATGAAAGCATTCTTACTTTTGATCAAAATAAAAATTATGAATATATTAAATCTGAAATGCCACCCATAGGAATTATAAAATATTTTACAGAGTCGATGGTAAAATCAAGCACAATGAACCTTAAAGATAAGACATTTGTAGTTTATACTGATGGTGTAACTGAGGGTTATCTTAAAAAATGGTGAGGAATTAGGCGCTGAAGGAGTACAAAAAATCATAGATGGTATGCCAGAAGTGACACCAAAAAATATAGTTGAATCTATTGAAAAAGAGTTAAATTGGGGTGCTGAGAAATTAAGAGATGATATTACTTGTATGGCTATCAATATAAATAATACTGAATTAATAAAGAAAAAATAATCCAACATGATAAAGAAGATATTTTTTAAAATTTTCATTATTTCTTTTTTTGTTTTAACCTCAAATTCATTTGCAGTAGTTATGCCAGTTTTTAAGCAATCAGCTGCTGTAACTGATATTACTGGTGATGCTATTGGTGGTCCAGCAGATGTTACTTTTAGTCCAGACGGAACAAAAATTCATTTCACTAATTTTTCGAATAAAACGGGTTTTGCTTTTTTGCGTCAATTTACTTTAACTACACCTTTCGACATTAGTACAATGGATACTTCTTCTGAGGTTCGATTAGATTTAAATGCTGGATCAGACGATTTAGGTAGTTTTATTCAAGGTCATGCATTTAATAGCGATGGAACAAAAGTTATTGCTATAAGTTCAAATGGTCCATTAAATATTCATACCCTGACTACTCCATATGATATCTCAGATTCTTCACAAGAAGCAGATGATGGAATTAATTATGTTGCAGGAATTGGAGGAGGTGATGGAACTGTTGCATCACGTGATATTGAATTTAATAATGATGGAACCAAGATGTATCTTCTTGATGGTGGTAATGATGCTAGTGGTGATGGGGGAGTTGTAGAATATAACTTAGGCACTGCTTTCGTTCCATCCACAGCAACCTCTGTAAATGAAGTGGATACTACCTCAACACTTGTATCATTCGAACAAGATGTAGAATTTGACGATGATGGAACAAGAATGTACGTAATTGATTCTTTTACTGGTGCTAGTTCACTTGTAAAGATTGCTGTTTATAAATTATCGACACCTTTTCATACAAGCACAGCAACTTTTGTTGGGAGTATAAACAATTTCTTTAATGCATCAGGTGGAACAGGAACTCCACTTGGATTAGGCTTTTCTAGTGACGGAATGAAACTCTATCAGACAACGTACGAAATTGGTGGATCAGGTGATCTCGATAGAGTATATGAATATGATTTAGTTTGTCCTTATGGAATTGTAATTTGTGAAACAGATGCTGTTACAGCAATAGGGGCTCAAGTAGAAATTGCTAAAAATGTAATTCATCAAAACTCTTCAACAATTTTCAAAAGATTTGAATGGTTACGGAGAAATGATGAAAGAGCTAATTTAACTAATCATGAAGTTAAATTGAATATTCATAATCCAATTTTAGCAGCATTGAAAACGAATTTAGAAAATTCATTAAATAATATTGAATATACTCAAGCATCGTTAAAAAAAGAAAATTCTAAAATAAATAAAAAGAATTGGTCTTATTGGTCTCATGGAGATATTTCATTTGGAAGGGTAGGTGATACAGCATCCTCTAAACCTAAGGAAGTTAAGACCAGAGGCATCATGTTTGGTGGAGATAAATTTGTAGATAAAAAGATTTTTGGTTATGCATTTCGATACGGTAATGACGAGGTTGATATAGATGATGGGTCAAGCGATGAATTAGATGCACAAACATTTTCTTTGAACATATACAGTAGTGTACCTCTAAAAAATCGGTCTAATCTTAATTTATTATTTGGTGCTAGTTATTTAATGATAGACCAATTAGGTCAAGATCAAGTTACTGGTAGCAGAAATGGCAAACAAATTTATACATCAATGAGCTATGAAAATGAAAATGAGTATACCAAATATCAATTGATCCCATTTGGTAAGCTTGAAATGGGTATTACTCAATTTTCAGATTATACCGATTTTGGTGTTGTCTCTAATAGCGTTGAAAGTCACGAGAGTCTTACATTTAAAACAGGAAATATTTCTGCAGGTTTGAAATTTGATGATATTTTATATTTAAATGAAGACACTATAAGTCGAAATGGATTTATTGAATATATTTATGATTTAACACCCAACATTGATCATCATTTAAAAAATCATATTGATAATACTACTCTTAAGAAAACTATAAATACACATTCATTACACAATGTAAAAGGGAATATAGGTTTTGAATATATGTATTCAGATGGTCGTACAATTGCAATTAATTATGAGAGATTTCAAAGTCTAGACAAAAGTGGTCATAAAGACAGTTTGTTAATTAAGTTTGGTGGCGTGAAAAAACATAATGCAAATTTAGATTTAATTTATGATCCAATAAACAATAATAATACGAAAGTCAGCTATCTAAAACAAATGGGTAATTTTAATTTAAAACTAAATTCTAATTATAGTTTATTTAGTAAAATTCCTGATTATGGTGCTAATTTGGAGATTTCTGGTACTTTTTAATATTTTCAAATTCCAAATATATTTTTTATAAAGTGATTATGAAAAAAAATAAAATCTATATTTTTTTATCTATTTTTTTGACTCTAATAATTAATTTTTTTGCTTCAAACGCGTATGCTAATTTTATATCAGCCGGCGATGATCTTACTACCTCCAATTATGCAATACGAGCATTTGATGTTTCAGAACAAGGGAATCACCCTAGAGATATTACATTTAATAATGATGGAACAAAAATGTTTACTGTTGATAACGGTACAAGAAAAGTATTTGAATATACTCTATCAACACCATACAACATATCGACAGCTGTTTTTGTCAATGAATTTTCAGCCAGTGGTCAAGATTCTAAACCAATGAACGTCCAGTTTAATAATGATGGATCAAAAATGTTTATTGGTGGAAGATCAAGTAAAAAAGTACATGAATATTCGCTCTCTACAAATTTTGATATATCATCAGCATCAGTAACGTATACTGGAAATTTTATTGATGTTTCATCACAAGTTGGTGGTGATTCATTATTTGGTCTAACATTTAGTCCTGATGGTACAATGATGTTTGTTAACGAGAAAGGCTCAGGCGATCACTTGCATCAATATTCATTAAACAAAAGTTTTGATCTTTCGAGTGGAGCTAATTTTATCAGATCTGCTGAATTAGCAACTCAAACTTCTGGTGAAGAGCAAAGTAGGAGTATAGCGTTCAATCAAAATGGTACGAGATTGTTTATGGTAGGTTCAGGACATAATGAGATTAATCAATATACTTTATCTGAGGGTTTTAATATTTCGACAGCATCTTTTGATGGTGGTGCAACAGCAAAACAATTTTCACACCCAGATCCCACAAATGATGGTGACCCCCAAGGTATAGACTTTAGTCCCTCTGGGTTAAAAATGTATGTTTCACATCTTGCTGTTTCTGGTACTAGTACGAATGCAATGATTATAGAATATCACTTGCCTTGTCCGTTCAATCTTTTTGCTGGAAAATGTACAGAGATTACAGAAGGAGATAGAAGAGGAGTAGCTGAAGCTCAAATTAATATTGCAAATAGAACAATTGAACACTCAACAGATGCAGCTCTTAATCGATTAAAATGGATTAGACGAAATAAAGATCTTCAAGATTTAAGCTTTAGAAATATTAAACTTAATTTCTCTAATGAAATGTTAGCCTCTCTCGCTGAGGCTATTCAAGTTTCCACTACTCCTAAAGAAAAAAATGAAAATGAAGATATTTTTTATTGGGCTGAGGGAAGCTTTGCTTTTGGTAAAGTTAGAGAAACAGATATTTCATCTAAGATAAAATTCTATACCGATGGCATTACTATTGGTGCTGACAAGTTTACTGATGATCGAGGAATAAAAGGGCTAGCGTTAAGATTTAGTCAAAATGACATTAAAGTTGGTATCGATGGAAGTAATTTAGATACAGATACTTACAATTTAACTTATTATTCAACCACTCCAGTAAAAGATGATAATAGATTTTTAGATGCGGTAGTTGGTATTGGTGCACTTAAGTCAGATATCTTAAGTGTTTTAGATGGAAATAGATTGACTGGAAATAGAAACGGTAAACAAATTTATGGAACTTTAAAATTGAAAGAGGAGATAAAAAAGGATGAGCTTACCTTAATACCTGTTGGTCAAATTGATTTAGGTTATACATTGTTGAGTAGCTATTCTGAAAGTGGACAAACTGGAATGAGATTTGACGAACAAAGTATTCAATCAAGAAATTTAAGATTGTCCATTGCTTCAGTTGAAGAATTAAATAACAAAAAATACAAAATAAAAAAACATGGTAAATTAGAATACCAGGCTAATCTAAATAGCTCATCTAACGTAAAATATTCCTACATAAATGATAGTACTAGTAAATTTGATACCAAATTAGACTCTGGAGCGTTACATAACATTAATGCTGAAGCAGGTATAGATGTTATTTATGATGAAAATTTCAGTTTGTTTTTTATTTATGAACGCAACTCGGCACTTGGATTTGGTCATACTGATAAAATTCATTTAGCTATTGGATATTTACCCAGTAAAGAAACAAATTATGCTTTTAATATTAAAGGATCTGATGATCTAAGATCAGAATATATTTTAAGCAAAACCATTAATGATTTTGAATTAGATTTTAAGATAATAAATGAAGACCCTTTTAATATAAGTGATATTGAGCAAGCTTTTTTTAATTTAAGAAAAGTTTTTTAATCTAGATATTTTGTAGGGCTGTTACCTCTAATTTTTTAGTTTTTAGAGATTTTATAGCTTCTAAACAAGCATAAGCTGTTGACATATTTGTGCAATAAGGAACTTTATTTTTTAAAGTTGCTCTTCTTAAAGCTATGGCATCATTCACTCTATATTCGCTGTTACCGCCACCAGTATTAATCACTAGCGCAATTTTTTTAGCGTCTAAAACATCAACAATATGAGGATTACCTGAACTAACTTTATTTATCTTCTTACATTTCATACCAAATTTTCTAATATATTCAGCAGTTCCTTTTGTGGCACACAATTTAAATTTAAGCTTGATCAACTGTTTTGCTAAACTAATTCCTTCATCTTTGTGTGCATCTTTCAAAGATATAAAAGCAAGACCATCTTTTGGTAAAGAATTAGCAGAGGCAATCTGACTTTTAGCAAAGGCCATTCCAAAATTTTTATCAAAACCCATCACTTCACCAGTTGATTTCATTTCAGGACCTAAAAGTAAGTCACTATTTGGAAATTTATTAAATGGAAAAACCGCTTCTTTAACAGCATACATTCCTTTGGATTTATCTTTTAAATTAAATTTAGACAATTTTTCACCTGCCATAACTCTTGAAGCAATTTTAGCAAGAGGTAGACCTTTTGCTTTCGATACAAAAGGCACAGTTCTACTTGCTCTTGGATTTACTTCAATTACATAAATTTGATCTTTTTTAATTGCAAATTGAATATTCATGAACCCTTTAACCTTAAGAGCTAAAGCTAATTTTCTTGTCTGTTTTTCTATTTCTTTAATCAAATGTGGTTTAATTGAAACAGGGGGTAGACTACATGCTGAGTCTCCAGAGTGAATACCAGCTTCTTCAATATGTTGCATAATTCCTGCAACAAATACATCTTTACCATCAGATAATGCATCCACATCAACTTCCATCGCTTGATTGATAAATTTATCAATCAATATTGGATTGTCCTCAGCAGCTTTGAAGGCTTCTTCAACAAACTTTTTTAAATCGTTTTTCTCATATACAATTTCCATAGCTCTTCCACCTAAAACGTAAGAGGGTCTTACAATTAAAGGTAAACCAATTTTGTCAGCAATTTTAATTGCTTGATTATAAGTTTTAGCAATTCCACTTTCTGCTTGTTTAAGTTTTAATTTGTTTAAAAGATTTCTAAATCGATCTCTATCTTCAGCTAGATCAATAGAAGTATATTGAGTGCCTAATATTGGAAGCTTATTTTGATATAAAAATTCAGCTAACTTTATTGGAGTTTGGCCACCAAATTGAGCTATTACTCCAATTAAGTTGCCTTTCTCTTGTTCTTTCTTAATGATATTAAAAACATACTCTTCTTTAAGAGGTTCAAAATATAATCGATCACTTGTGTCATAATCCGTTGATACAGTTTCTGGATTACAATTGACCATGATCGTTTCAAAACCTGCATCTTTTAAAGCGAAACTAGCCTGGCAACAACAATAATCAAATTCTATTCCCTGACCAATCCTGTTAGGTCCCCCTCCTAGGATGATAATTTTTTTCTTTTGAGTTGGCTCCGCTTCACACTCGGAGTTTAGTGAAAAATTTCTTTGATAACTTGAGTACATATAAGGGGTAAAAGATTTAAATTCTGCAGCACAAGTATCCACTTTTTTATAAACAGGTAATACTTTTAAAGCCATTCTTCTTTTTCTTACGACAATCTCAGGAATTTTGGTTAATTCGGATATCTTTTTATCTGAAAAACCAATAGATTTAATTCGATTGAATTCAACAAAGTTTCTTGGAACACCTTTATTTTTTATTTGATTTTCATTATCTACGATCTCTTTAATTTGTTCTAAAAACCATGGATCGATCTTCGATAAATTGTGAATTCTTTTTATATTGATTTTTTTCCTAAAAGCTTCTGCCACAAGTAAAAGTTTATTAGGGATATTTTCTCTGAGTTTTTTCTCTATTTCTCTTTTATTAATATTAAAAACTTTATCTAAACCCGAGTATCCTGTTTCAAGAGAAACTAGTGCTTTTTGTAAAGACTCTTTAAAATTTCGACCTATCGCCATCGCTTCACCAACAGATTTCATTGATGTACCTAATGTTGCGGGTGAGGTCGAAAATTTTTCAAAGGTAAATCTTGGAATTTTTGTAACAACATAATCAATAGTAGGTTCAAAGGATGCGGGAGTTACCTTTGTTATCTCATTTTTTAATTCATCTAATGTGTAACCGACTGCAAGTTTTGCAGCAATCTTTGCAATAGGAAAACCCGTTGCTTTAGAGGCTAAAGCAGATGATCTTGATACTCTTGGGTTCATTTCAATAATGACCATTCGTCCATTTTTTGGATTTATGGCAAACTGAACGTTAGATCCTCCTGTTTCAACTCCAATTTTTCTAAGGCATGCAATAGATGCGTTTCTCATTACTTGATATTCTTTATCGGTAAGTGTCAACGCTGGTGCAATTGTAACAGAGTCGCCCGTGTGAATTCCCATTGGATCAATATTTTCTATTGAACAAATAATAATACAATTATCTTTCTTATCTCTTACAACCTCCATTTCAAATTCCTTCCAACCTTCCAAACATTCTTCAACTAAAACTTGGCTTACTGGAGACTCGTGTAATCCATTTTTAATTATTTTATAAAAGTCTTTTTTTGTTTTAGCTATTCCACCTCCAAGACCACCAAGTGTAAATGCAGGTCTGATAATAGCAGGTAGACCAATTTGTTTTAAAACTTTTGAGGCTTGATTGAATTTATTTGCAACTTTTGATTTCGGTAAATCTACACCAATATCCATCATATTTTTTCTAAATTTTTTCCTATCTTCAGCATTAGAGATTGCTTTTGAATTAGCCCCGATGAGTTCTATTTTGTATTTTTTAAGAATTCCTTTTTTTTCTGCTTCCATTGCTAAGTTCAATGCAGTCTGGCCTCCCATGGTTGGTAAAATTGCATCAGGTTTTTCTTTTTTTAAAATTATTTCAAGTATTTCTAAAGTAATTGGTTCTATATATGTTTTATCTGCAACATCTGGGTCAGTCATTATTGTTGCTGGATTAGAATTAACCAAAACTACTTTATAACCTTCATCCTTTAGAGCTTTACATGCTTGAGTTCCTGAATAATCAAATTCACAGGCTTGACCAATAATTATTGGACCAGCTCCAATGACTAAAATTTTTTTAATATCTTTTCTTTTTGGCATTTTTTTTAATGTTGTTTATAAATTCTTGAAAAAGGTAAACACTATCCTGCGGTCCTGGATTTGACTCTGGATGATATTGTACAGAAAACACAGGTTTATTTTTTAATCGAATTCCTTCAATACCTCCATCAAACAAAGACTTATGAGTAATTTCTAGATTTTTTGGCAAACTCTCTTTGACAATTTCAAACCCATGATTTTGACTGGTAATTTCAACACTATCATTAATAAAGTTTTTTACTGGATGATTGGCTCCTCGATGTCCTAATTTCATTTTTTTAGTTTTTGCTCCCAAGGCTAAACCAAGTAATTGGTGACCAAGACAAATTCCAAATATTGGAAAATCTTTTTTGATAAGATTTTTTATTATTCCAATAGCATATTTTCCAGTTGCAGCAGGATCTCCGGGACCGTTAGATAGAAATATTCCATCAGGTTTTAGTAATGAAATTTTTTCATAAGTTGTATTACATGGTACAACTGTAACTTTACATTTAAAATCAGAAAAATATCTTAAAATGTTCTTTTTTATTCCATAATCTATAGCAACTACATGAAAAGATTTTTGTTTATTTTTTTGATATCCATTTTGTTTTTTCCAAGTTTTAAAACCTTTCCATAGATAATTTTTTTTTGTCGTAACTTCTTTTGCAAGATCTAAATTTTTTAATCCACCCCATTTTGTAGTTACATTGATAATTTTATTTATATTGAATTTTCCTGTTTTTGAGACCGATATTGTGCCTTTAGGCGCCCCTTTATCTCTTATAAAATTGGTTAAATTTCTAGTGTCTAATCCCGTAATTCCAACTATTTTGTTCTTTTTGAGCCAAGCATCTAGATGTAAAAAAGATCTATAATTAGAGGGTGATGTTATTCCTGAGTTGAATATAACACCTTTCGTCCAAATTTTATCTGACTCATGATCTTCATTGTTAGTACCCACATTACCAATATGGGGAAAAGTAAAATTAATTATTTGTCCAGCATAAGACGGATCAGAAATTATTTCTTGATAACCCGTAAGAGAGGTATTGAAACAAACCTCTCCAGTGGCAGTTCCTTGGTAGCCTATACCAATACCTTTAAAAATTTTTCTATTTTCAAGAACTAAAATACCTGTTTGTTTATCTGAGATTTTTTTTGAGTTAGTTTTTTTTGCTTTTTTGATCAATTACAACTCATAAGTTAAAGGTTAATACAATAATTGGTTTATTATCGCAACAGAGATGTATTATAAAATTGAAAAAAAACAATTTTTCTTTTGAGAATTTTTTGCTTTAAAGTAGATTAAAAAATATGTCTTTAAAAGAAACAATCGAGACCGAGTACAAAAACGCTTTAAAATCAAAAGATAAAATAAAAATATCAACTTACAGGTTAATTTTATCATCTATTAAGGATTTAGACATTCAAAATAGATCGGGCCGCACCAAAAAAGAAACAGACGATGAAGACATTAAAAAGCTATTTAAAAAAATGGTTAAGCAAAGAACCGAATCAATTGAAATTTATAAAAAAAATAATCGAAGAGATTTATTAGAAGTTGAGCAAAATGAGTATGACATTATATCAAGTTTTTTACCAAAGGTTTTAGGTGATGAGGAAACAAAAAAAATATGTGAGGGTATTATAACGAAACAAGGCGCTTCTTCACTCAAAGATATGGGTAAAGTTATGGGTGAATTAAAAAAAGAATATTCTGATAAAGTTGATTTTTCAAAAGCAGGATCGCTTATCAAAGAACTTTTGAATAAATAATAATGAAATATCCTAAAGAATATCTTGATGAAATAAAAACAAGATTAAAGGTTTCGACAGTAGTATCTAAATTCATAAGTTTAAAAAAAAGAGGCAAAGAATTTGTAGGTCTTTCACCTTTTAAAAATGAAAAAACACCCTCATTTACAGTTAACGATGAAAAAGAATTTTATCATTGTTTCGCAACATCAGAACATGGAAATATTTTCGATTTTGTTATGAGAACACAAAATCTTAGATTTGGTGAAGCTGTAAAGTATCTTGCAAATTTAGCTGGTATGCAACCTTACATGTTTACAAAACAAGATGAAGAGAGAGAAAAAAAATGGAAAGAGTATTGCTTAATATTTAATCAATATGTTGAGTTTTATCATGATGAACTAATAAAAAATGAAATTCATGATAATGCAAGAAACTATTTAAAGAAAAGAAATATTAACAAAGACCAAGTTAAAAAATTTAAAATTGGATATATAGAAAAAAATCCAAATTTTTTTGAAAAATTGAGAAATGATTTTAGTGAGGAAGCTTTGATTAGTTCTGGATTATTTTATTTTGATGAAAAAAAAAAAATTTATGTAGAAAGGTTTAAAGGGCGTTTAGTTTTTCCTATTAATAATATTTCTGGTCAACCAATTGCACTCGGTGGAAGAATAATTGAAAAAAGTGATTACTTTGCAAAATATATTAACTCTCCTGAAACATCTTTTTTTAAGAAAGGTTCAAATTTATATAATTTAGATCAGGCTAGAAAATTATCTAATAAACTAGATCATATTTTTCTTGTTGAGGGTTATATGGATGTTGTCGGATTGGCAAAAAATGACATTGAAAATTCGGTAGCTAATTTAGGAACCTCACTTACCGATAAACAAATCTTAACATTAAATCAATTTTTCGATGACATAATTATATGTTTTGATGGAGATGAAAGTGGATATAAAGCAGCTTTACGAGCAGCGGAAAATTCAATTATTCACTTAAAACCAGAAAAACAAATTTCATTTTTATTTTTACCAGATAAAGAAGATCCAGATACCTTTGTTAATAAGAATGGAAAGGATTATTTTTTAAATTTTGTTAAAAAAAATAAATTACCTATACACCAGTTTCTTTTTACTCATTATAAAAAACAAACTCAAAATAATCCATCATCTATGGCTATTTTTGATAAAAAACTTAGGTCGATAGCGAATACTATAAGGGATGAATATATCAAAAAATATATATTAGAATACTTTTTAGATAAAATTTCAGATTTAGCACCACATACAAATTTAGATAAAAAACGCAATTTTATTAAAAAAGTCAAATCTCTTGAGTTGACAAAAAAATACTTTAACGAAAGTAAATCTTTATCTGCTATAGAGCTTAAAGAATTTTCATTAATTTATCTTTTAATAAATAACTTAGAATTAATGAGACATAATATTCATTTAATTGAAAATGTAAGTTTATTCACTGAAGTTAATAAGCAAATTTTCTCAAAAATCATATCAAAACTCAAATCACCTGATAGCCTAAACCACCAAGATTTAGGAATTGATGAACAATTGATACAAAAAATTTATAAGTTTGCTCCGATTAAATATATTCTTGGTAAAAAAAATAAAAATGAACATGAGATAATTGGATTATTAGATGATATTAATAGAGATTTGAATAGCTATAATCTAGAACTTAGAATCCAGGAGTTAGAATCGAAGTTTTCTAAAGATCTTAGTGAGACAACATTTAATGAGCTAAAAGAGCTCAAAAAAAAGCAAAATATCAATTAATTTACATATTTTATTAATGGATTTTTATAAATTTAACATTATATAAGATTATTCAAATTATTGCTGTGGAAAGAATTATTACAAAATCATTTGCAAGATTAATGGGTCGTGGCACCCATAGAGGATTTATCACTTACGAAGAATTAAGCAAATCTCTAGGAAAGAGGAATTTGTCAGACGAAAATCTCGCTCAAGCATTTATTCATATTCTTGATGAAAAAGTAACTTTAGTAGAAAAAAAATCAGATTTTAAAGTTTTAAGAAAAAAAGACAATTCCTCAAAAGAAGAGGGAAAAACAATTGAGAAAAGTGATGACCCAATAAGAATGTACCTAAGAGAAATGGGGGGTGTTGAACTATTATCAAGAGAAGGTGAGATAGCTATAGCTAAAAGAATTGAGGCCGGGAAAGACGTCATGTTAATTGCATTATCACAAAGTCCTATAACAGCACAACAATTTTTTGAGTGGAATGAAAAACTTCAAAAAGATGAAATTTTAGTCAGAGAAATTATTGATATCGATACTAATTATATGGAGGACGAAACTACGGGCCCTAGTGCAAAGCAAAAAAATTCCGGAGAAATAGAAAAAGAAGAAGGGTCTAACGAAGAGGAAGATGACTTTAATCCCACTCTTGCTGCAATGGAAAGTGAAATTAAGCCAAAAGTTCTTAAAACCGTCAGCACATTAACCAAAGAATATAATAAATTAATTAAGTATCAAAAAGAAAAATTAGATTGTACATTAAATTCCAAGACTTTCTCACCCGCCAAAGAAAAAGGACATGACAAAATTGTAAATGATATATTAGATAATATTAAATCTCTTCAATTATCTCCATCTGTACTAGAGGAATTAGTGCAAAAGCATTATGTAGAAAATAAAAAGATAGTTTCTTTAGAGGGCAATTTGCTAAGGTTAGCTTTAGACCATAAAATTTCTAGAAATGAGTTTATTAAATTTTACATAGGGAATGAAATCAACCCAAATTTAAAAAAGTTTTTGGACACTAATACTTTATGGAAACAATTTTTCTCCAAAAATAAAAATGAATTTAAAAATATTAGAGATAGATTAGTTGAAATAAGCCATAAATTAGGAATGTCAGTTACTGACTATAAAAAATTAGTTAGTAGAATTCAAAAAGGGGAAAAAGAGTCTAGAATTGCCAAAAAAGAAATGGTTGAAGCAAACTTAAGACTAGTAATTTCAATTGCAAAAAAATATACAAACCGTGGCCTGCAGTTTTTAGATCTAATTCAAGAGGGTAATATCGGGTTGATGAAAGCTGTTGATAAATTTGAATACAGAAGAGGTTACAAATTTTCTACATATGCTACTTGGTGGATAAGACAGGCAATCACAAGATCGATTGCTGACCAAGCTAGAACAATTAGAATTCCTGTTCATATGATTGAAACTATAAATAAGATAGTTAGAACTCAAAGATTAATACTTAGTGAATTTGGAAGGGAGGCAACACCTGAAGAGTTAGCAAAAAAACTAAGGATGCCTCTAGATAAAGTAAGAAAGGTACTCAAAATTTCAAAGGAACCAGTGTCACTTGAAAAACCAGTTGGCGATGAAGAAGACAGCAGTTTAGGAGATTTCATAGAAGACACAAAAGCACTTGCACCATTAGAACAAGCAATTAAGTCAAATCTAGGAGAGGCAACTACGAAAATATTATCAACACTTACACCAAGAGAAGAAAGAGTTTTAAGAATGAGATTTGGAGTCGGAATGAATACAGATCATACTTTGGAGGAAGTTGGTCTACAATTTTCAGTAACAAGAGAAAGAATTAGACAAATTGAAGCTAAAGCTCTAAGAAAGTTAAAACACCCAAGTAGATCGAAACAACTAAAAAGTTTTTTAGAAAGCTAGGGCCGTTAGCTCATCGGTTAGAGTACCTCGTTGACATCGAGGGGGTAGTTAGTTCGATTCTAACACGGCCCACCAAAGAAAAAAATGAAAAAATATTTCAGCAAAGGAAAAATCACCATTGGAGTATCGGCATTTGGTAATTTGATAGCTACAAAAAACTGTATCCAAGCGATTAAGAACTCATTAGATGGTGTCTATGAAGTTATATTGATTGATGATTTTTCCCCTGATAAAGGCAAAATTAAAGATTACTTTTTCAATCAAAAAAAAGAGTTTAAAGATGTCAAAGTTTTTCACTTCACAAAAAATCTAGGTTACACTCAAAGTGTGAATTGCGTTCTATCAAATTCCACAAGTGAAAAGATTATTTTTGTATCTAATGATATGTATATTAATCCCTATTTCATAGAAGAATTAATCAATATCTCAAACATCGAGGAAAATATTGGCTATGTTAGAGGTGTATCTAACTTCGTAGATAACAATAAATCCACACATAATGTTGATCTTAAAGATAAAATTAATATGCATCCAAATGAAATTTCAAAAGAAATATTCTCAAAAGAAAAAAATAATTATATTGAAGAAGATTATCTTGTTGGAGATAGTTTCTTAATAAATAGAAAATTATTAGAAAAAATTGGATATTTTGATTGTAATAATTTCAAAGATTATTTTGGAGATACTGATTTTGGTTTTCGTGCTAAAGCACACAATTTTAGATGTATTTTATCAAAGGGAGCTTTTTGTTTTCATCATAGAAACATTAATTTTGATTATCTTCCAGAAGTAGAAAAAAAAAAGAAATTGATCAGAAGGCAAGTTACCTTAGTTGAGGATTGGGCTCGATTTAAATTAAAGTATAATTTTCCGATAAATTTAACCTATCCAGGGATTAACAAGTTGAATTATAATGAAATTATAAACAAGGTAAATAAAAAAGATATCATTGAAAAAAAAGATTATTCTCAATATCTTATTTAATTGAAATAAAATATTAATGTCAGAAAAAATAATTGTTACAGGTGGTTTGGGATTTATTGGAAGCAATCTAATTGAGCTTTTGTTAAAAAAAAAATATTTTGTAATCAATATTGATAAAGTGACTTACTCCTCAAATTTTTACAATGTTAAAAATTTCAATTCTTTAAAAAATTATATATTTATTAAATGTGATATTGGAAATAAAAAAAGAATAAAAAATATTTTTTTTAAATATAAGCCAAAATGTATTTTTAATCTTGCTGCTGAGTCTCATGTTGATAGATCCATAGATGATCCAAAAAATTTTATTCAAAGTAATATTGTAGGTGTTTACAACTTATTAGAAAATTTTAAATTATTTTCAAAAAAATATAGATCAAAATTAATTCATATATCAACGGATGAAGTTTTTGGAGATATTTTAAAAGGCAGAACATCTGAAAATTACCCTTACAATCCAAGTTCACCATATGCTGCAAGTAAAGCTGCTTCAGATCATTTAGTTTCATCATATATACGGACTTATAAAATTCCTGCGATTGTAACCAATTGTTCTAATAATTATGGGCCAAATCAACATCCAGAAAAATTGATACCAAAATTAATTTATAATATTTTAAATAACAAAAGCTTACCAATTTATGGAAAAGGTACAAACTCTAGAGAGTGGCTATACGTCAAAGATCATTGCAAAGCTTTATATACAGTTTTTAAAAAAGGAAAAATCGGAGAGTTTTATAATATAGGTTCAAATAAAAATCTTTCAAATCTTGAGGTTTGTAAAATTATTTTAAATGTTTCAAAAAAACTTATCAAAGTTGGTGATAAAGTAAAAATTTCTTTTGTAAAAGATAGACCGGGTCACGATGTTAGATACGCGCTTGATAGTAAAAAAATTAGAAAAAAATTAAAATTTCGTCCAAAAATAAATTTCAAAACTGGAATAAAATATACGTTTGAATGGTATAAAAATAATAAAACTTACTACAAATCTTTAGCAAAAAAAGATATCGTACGAAGGTTGGGAAAATATGATTAGTAAAGGAATAATACTTGCAGGCGGAGCCGGAACTAGGATGAGCCCTCTTACAAAAGCTGTTAATAAACAGTTGTTACCAATTTATGATAAACCACTTATTTTTTATCCTCTTTCAATATTAATGTTATCGAAAATTAGAGATATTTTAATTATTGTAAACAAAGGTCAGATTGATCAATATAAAAAATTACTGCAAGATGGAAAAAATCTTGGAATAAAAATTACTTATCAAGAACAAATTAGACCAAAAGGATTACCTGATGCATTTATCTTGGGAGAAAAATTTATTGGAAAAAAAAATGTTGCAATGATTCTGGGAGATAATTTCTTTTATGGTCAAGGCTTATCCAGAAATTTAAATAATTGTACAAAATTAAAGTCAGGAGCAAAAGTTCTTTTACACAAGGTATCAAATCCCGAGTTGTTTGGTGTAGCTAAAGTAAATAAAAATAATAAAATTTTAAAGATTATTGAAAAACCAAAAAAAAATATTTCAAACCTTGCAGTAACAGGGCTCTATTTTTTTGATAACAAAGTTGTTAAATATTCAAAAACCTTAAAGCCTTCAAAAAGAGGGGAAATAGAAATAACTGATCTTTTA
Organism: uncultured Pelagibacteraceae bacterium; assembly: GCA_902527635.1. GTDB lineage: Bacteria > Pseudomonadota > Alphaproteobacteria > Pelagibacterales > Pelagibacteraceae > Pelagibacter. Next base: position 33,441 of record CABZPS010000006.1, read on the forward strand.
AATATTTATAAAAAAAAAAATAGATTATCTGCAGATTACATTGGTCGTGGTGGAGCATGGCTTGATACAGGATCTATAGAAGATTATTTTAAAACACTCTTATTTGTTCATGCAATTGAGAACAGACAAGGAGTAAAAATCGCATGTTTAGAGGAAATTGCTTTAAACAATAAGTGGGTTAATAAAACCCAAGTTCAAAGTCAGATTAAATTCTATGGAAATTGTAGCTATTCAAATTATTTAAAAAAATTATTAAATTAAGTGCATAACATTTTATTAACAGGCTCCTCTGGTTTTATTGGTTTGAACATTATTAATAGTTTTTCAGAAAAATATAAGTTTTATATTATTGTAAGAAAAAAACCTAAAAATAAATTTTTAAAAAAAAAAAATATAAAAGTAATAAAATTCAAAAATTATGACTCGCTAAATAGTAAGCTTAAGAAACTTAGGGTTGATACTGTTATACACTGCGCAACACATTATGTTAAAAATCATGAATATTCGGATATAAAAAAATTTTGTGCCTCAAACTTATTATTTGGAAATATAATTTTGGATAATTTAAAAAATGTAGGAGCTAAAAAATTTATTAATTTTTCAACAGTTTGGGAAGATAGTAACGCTAAAAAAGATAATATAGAAAACTTATATGCTGCTTACAAAAAAAGTTTTAGTACAATTATAGGTTATTACAAAAAAAAATTTAGAAAGATTAAATTTTACGAATTAATGGTTTCAGATACATTCGGCAAGCATGATTATAGAAAAAAAATCATATATACTCTTAAGATGAATTACCTTAAAAATAGAATAACTCCTATAGTATCAAAAAATCTTTATATTAATTTACTTAATGTTGCCGATATAATTAGTGCAATAGAAATTATCTTAAAAAAAAATATCTCACCAAAAAAATACCTGCTTACAAATAGAGCTCATAATAATATTTTTGATTTAGTTAAGACTTTTAATAATCAAAATCCAAAAAAATTAAAAGTAAAATGGCTATCTAATCGTCTCATCAAAGATAAAATTTATCCCTATGACAAATTAAAAGGTTGGAAACCTAAAAATAGTTATATAAGGGATATTTTAAGTTATATTAAAAATTAACTATTAAAGTTTTATGAAAAAAATTTATTATGGAAAAGCAGTTTATGACTCCAAAGAGATTAATGCTGTTACCAAAGTTCTAAGAAATGAAGGTCTATCATTAGTTGACGGAAAAAATGTAAAAAAACTTGAGAAAACCGTTAGCAAAATGTTTGGAAAAAAATATGGACTTATGGTTAATTCTGGTTCCTCTGCTAATTTACTTGGACTGTCTTCTTTTGATTTCAAAAAAGGCTCTGAAGTTATCACTCCCAATTTAACATTTTCAACTACTATAGCCCCAATATATCAATTAGGATTGACTCCACATTTTATTGGAGTTGAAAAAAATAAATTTCAAGCTGATCCATCTCAAATAGAAAAATGTATAAATAAAAAAACTGTCGCGGTAATGATACCAAACTTATTAGGAAATATTGCAAATTGGAAAAAAATTTTTAGTATTGCCAAAAAATATGGACTAAAAATCATTGAGGATTCGGCAGATACAATTGGATATAAAATCAATAACAAGAATACAGGCAAATATTCAGATGTTGTAACAAATAGTTTTTATGCATCACATATTATTAGTGGTGCAGGCACAGGAGGGATAGTTTGTTTTAATGATTTTAATTTATATCAAAGAGCCAAACTATTGAGAGGATGGGGCAGATCATCAGCAACATTTAATGAGTCTGAAAAAATAGAAAAGAGATTTAATATAAAGGTTACTGGTATAGATTACGATGCAAAATATATATTTTCAGATCTAGGTTACAACTTTTTACCTTCTGAAATTTCTGCAGCTTTTGCTTTAGAGCAAATCAAAAAGTTAAATAATAACATTAGTCTAAGAAATAAGAATTTTGATTATTTAAAAAAATTTTTTTCAAATTTTTCAGAGTATTTTGATTTGCCTGAGCAATATACTGGAGTAAGAACTCCATGGCTAGCTTTTCCATTAGTTATTAAGAAAAATAAATTTTTCAATAGAAGAGACATGCAAATTTTCTTTGAGAAAAATAATATTCAGACAAGAACGATATTTACTGGAAATATATTAAGGCAACCTGTAATGAAAAAGAGAGTATATAAAAAACATCCTAAGTGTGATTTTGAAGCTGATAATGTTATGAAAAATGGAATATTGATTGGATGTCACCAAGGTATGAAAAAAAGTGAATTAAATTATATTTGCGATACATTTAAAAGATTTATTAATTTGTGAAAATTGTCAAAACAAAATTTGATGGACTATTGATTATCAAACGTCCAACATATTCCGATAACAGAGGATTTTTAAGGGAATTATTTGAGCAAAAAAAATTTAAAAAAAAATTTATTTTTGATTATTTTTCATTATCAAAAAAAAATGTTATTAGAGGTCTCCATCTTCAATACAGAAAACCCCAAGTAAAAATAATTACTGTTATATCTGGCAGAATATTTGATATTGTTTTAGATTGTAGAAAAAAATCTAAAACTTTTGGTAAACATTATACTATAAATATTTCTTCAAAGGATAATGTATCTTTATATATACCAGAGGGATTTGCGCACGGATTTTGTAGTCTTACTAACAATACTATTCTTCATTATAGAAATTCAAATTATAGAAACAAAAAGTATGAAATTGGAATTTTATGGAAGGATAAAGATTTGAATATAAAATGGCCAGTTAAAAACCCATTAATATCGTTAAGAGATAAAAGAAATATAACTTTCAGTAAATTTTTAGATAGCAAAAATTTTAAAAAGATGTAGAGCCTAATTTATTTAGTGGGATCTCGGTTGGTTAGACCAGTACACTCACAATCTATCGTTTTTTCAAAACCAAATTCATTAGACAAAAAGTATAGCTAAATCAATATTAATTTAAACAATAACTTTAAATTAAAAATATAAAATCATTTACCAACTATTTACCAACGAATACAATTACTTTATTAATTTAAAAATAATACACAGCAGTGTACTGCTCAAATATGGATATAGATTTTCCACTTTTAGAAACAACAAGGCCCCCAATGTACAAAGGTGACAAATACGTTGGAAAAAAACCACATAATATTTGGAGTCAATACATTGAAAGTTATACTTGCGAAAAAGATATCGTACTTGATATATTTGGTGGAAGTGGTGTCTGTGCAATTGAATCATTAATTTTAGGCAGAAGGGCAATTACAAATGACCTAAATCCAATGCATAGATTTGGTCTTGAGGTTTTTCTAAAAAAATTTGAGGAGGATAATTTCCTCGATACTTATAAAAAACTTTTGAAAAATTTTAAAGATAAAGCAAAAGATTACAAATTCTTTAATACAAAATGTACAAGATGTTCAAATGAAAGCCCAATAATTAAAACAAATTGGGATGACAAAGGCAATACTCTAAAAATTATTGGATATGAATGTAAAGTATGTCCACCAATACCAAGGGTTAGAAATAAATATTGGTATGAAAAACGACCAGACTCTCAGGATTTATTAAATTTTTCTGAGATTGAAAATTTTCAAATCCCGTATTGGCATCCAACAAAGGATTTACCAAACCTTCCAGAAATCTTTTCAACAACTTTTCTGAGAGACTTGGGAGAAAATAAATATAGTAGTCTTTGGTCAAAACAGAATTTGTTAATTTTATCTTATGAATTTAATGAAATACTTAAAATCGATGATGAAAATGTAAAACATCATTTACTTTTTGCATTTCTTAAATCTTTAAGGCTATGTTTTGGAAAGCAAAATGATCCAAGAGACCCTGCGAGAGGAAATAGAGATTGGGCAACAAGTTGGGGAAGGTCAGGTTTTGCAATTTTTAGAAGGCAAATACATTTAAACCCAATTTTACAATTTGAAAGAGCCGTGGAAGGGACTCAAGGTTTAATTAAAATTTTAAAAAATAAAACTGAAAGGCTTGGTGATAATATTTCCTATACTTATGATCCAAATGATTTTTTTGAGAATAAAAAACAATTATTAATTCTTACAAATGATTGCACCACTCTTGATAATTTAATTCCTGAAAATAGTGTTGATTTTATTTTAACAGATCCGCCTTACGGAGCTACAGTTCCTTATTTTTCTATGGAGTCAGTTTATACATGCTGGTTAGAGAAAATTGATCAGAATTACCAAATGGATTTTGACAACGAATTAGCAATAAGGAATAGAAATTATGAGGAGTATCAAAGTAAATTCATGAGAACTTTTAAAGGGGCAAGTAAAATACTTAAAAAGAATAAAAAAATTGTAGTAACATTTCACAGTCAAGATTTAAAAATTTGGTCGTTACTTCATAAAAGTTTTGATTATTCAGGTTTCTCAAAGGAAAAGATAATTTTTCAACCAAATATGAGAAGCGGTGAAACAGTGGCTGCAAATAAATATTCTCAAACTTCAAATGATTTTTATTTTAGATATAAAAATGAAAGAAAAGATAATTTAGATAACGAGGTTTCATTCAATCAAATAGAAAATATAATATTAAGAGAGGCTAAAGAATTACTTAAAGAAGCCGCAGAGCCAATGCCCAAACCTCTTTTATTTGTTGGTATTATTAACAAATTATTTTATTTTGGTTACTCTTTACAAGTTTCAAATAATTTAATTGATCAAGTTTTATTCAGAGAGATAAACACCACGTTGGAAGTTGAGGGCAATAAAAGATCAGATGACTCAATTTGGTCTTTAAAAAATTATGAATATGATCATATTCCTTTAAGTCAAAGAACAGAAACAATTGTAAGAGATATTATTGTAAGAGAAAATATAGTTTCATTTGATGAGATTTATAAAAAAGTTATGACAACATTTAGTGATCATTTGACACCTTTTTATAGAAGTCTACCAAATATAATTGAAAAATTTGGCGAAAGAATCACCACTGGGGAAAATAAGGGAAAATGGAAACTAAAGATTCGAATTAGAAATGAAGCATCTGAACACGATTTACAAATTGGAAAACTTGCTGAAATAGGTAAGGCAATAGGGTTTAATATTTGGATTGGAAGAAATGAACAAGGACATGTTTATAAAGAGGGAAAGTTATCAGACTATATAAATCCTATAAATTTGGAAATTGAAAATTATTCTGATGATCAATTACACGAAATTAAAAATATTGATTTAATTTGGTATAAGAATAAAAAGATATGTGCAATCTTTGAAATTGAACATTCAACGTCAATAACATCTGCATTGTATAGAGGTGCTCAAATTAATGATAATACTATTAAAAGATATATTATAATGAAGCAGCAAGGGTCTCAGAAAACTAGATTAAACAGAAGATTACTAAACCCTTGGTTTACTGGTGAGTTTGATCGGGCAGGATGGGTCGTAAAATATTATAATGATGTTAGCAAAGATTATAAAAAAGTAATAACTCAAAATGGTTCCTCAACGTTTGTGTAATGCCAAAATCTAAAGTTGATAAAAGAAATAAACTAAATGATCTTGATGGTAAAAATTGGATTAAATCCACTAAAAGTTATTGGATAAGCGAAAAATGTGTTGATGACAAAATCGCTTTAAAACATCCAGCGCCATTTATGGTTAAGGATATTATTAAGTTAGTATCCTTTTTCACCAAAAAAAAACAGATAGTTTTAGACCCTTTTAATGGGACAGGTACAACCTTACTTGCATGCTGCAGAACTGAAAGGAAGGGAATAGGAATAGACTTGAATAAGACTTATAACGATTTAGCTAAAAAAAGATTAAAAGATCAGCCTAATAATAAAGATCAAAAAATTATTTTTGGAAATTCTCTTAACAAAATCAAGAATATTGATGGTGAAATAAATTACTGCGTTACCTCACCTCCATATCACAATATTCTAAGGAATAAAGGAAACGGAATTAGAGATGTAAAAGATAATTATAGAAAAGGGGCTAGAACAGGAGTTGAGTATTATTCAGAAAACAAAAACGATTTAGGCAATCAAAAAAGCTATCAAAATTTTTTAGATCTTTTTGAAAAGATAATGTCGGAAGTTTTTTTGAAATTAAAAAATCGTTCCTATACAAGTATTATAATAAGTGACTTCACAGTGAACAAAAAAGAAAAAAACGTGCAAGGAGATGTTGTAAATTTAATGCAAAATATAGGATTTGATTTTGTTGGAACTACCGTTTTGCTTCAAGAGACCAAGCCATTGTATCCATTTGGGTATCCATATTCCTATGTAATAAATCATCATCATCAGAATATAATTAATTTCAGAAAAGTCTTAACTTAAAGAGTATCAGAATTATGCCAGGTAAAAAGATCAGCCTCATAAGGAATATTTCTAAATTTTAATAAAGCTTTATATTTTTCTAGTCTTTTTTCTTTTTTAGTATTTTTTAAAAAAGAGAGTATTTGATCATAAGTAAGTTCTTTTAAATTAATTTTTTTTATATCCACGTATTCCTCATATTCCATACCAGCTATTGCATATCCTTTGTTTGGATCTATGTGTTCAGCATAACTAATAGTGTCCTTAGTTTCTTTAAGAACATCGTACCAATGAGCAATCTGATTTTTATTATCAAAAAGATAATCTCTTCTGTAATCAAACAGTTCTTGTTGTTCCATATTTTGGAGTTGTATTAGTTATGAAAAACAACTTAACAATATTATATATAGAAAATAATTATGACTTTTGTATGATTAACACTAAATTTATTTACCAACGGATTTACCAACGAATGCAAAGTTTGTGTCTAAAATTTTAGAAAAACACAATCTATTGTTTGTAAAGTTAACTTGTATGAATTTCAAAATTGGTGTAATACCTAATTAATTTCAAGGGCCTGTAGCTCAGTTGGTTAGAGCAGTACACTCATAATGTATTGGTCCCAGGTTCGAGTCCTGGCGGGCCCACCAAATCCAGTAAAATCAACGTTTAGAAATTCAAGTTTCTCAAATTTTTAGCAAAAAAACCTTTAAAAATTTTTTCATTGTATACCAAATTGAGTCCAATCATTTTTTGCAATGTACTGGTCTGATTGTACGTGAGATGGTAAATTAATTAAATGAGTTTTCTTGATTTTGTTGTTCATAAAGGAACATTATTTACAAATAATGAGATTGAATTACTTGATAAACATTTTATCGATATTTCTAAATTCACAGATAATAATTTTAATTTTCATCAAAAATATTTAGAGAAAGACGTTCAGCTATTAGAGGCAATTGGAGTCAATCGACACGAAATCAATTATAGACACAAACATTTTAAGCATAAAGAAGTTGAGATAGTCATTCAGTGCTTAAAATATAATATTAAAAGTAAGAACCATATAAATGAATTAGAACGTTTTTATAATAAAGAAATTCCAGAAATTAAAAGCTTTCCAGGTAAACTTTTGTTTGTAGATATTTACGGGGCAGGGTTCTTTCATTTGATAGAATATGACAATAACGGTAATATTAACGACAAAAATAAAAGAATATTTGATAAAAATATCAATGATACTTTTATTTCATTAAATTTATGAAAAAACTTTTAGGGATCGTGGTTCTGGGTTTGATATTTTGTAATTCAGCAATAGCCGATTCTTTAATCATTCATTGTAAATATGAATTTACTTTAGAGGGTGAAAAAATGGTTAATGAAGATACATTTGAGATATTTGACGACAAGGTTTATAGAGATGGAAAGTTATTAAAAAGACTTCAAAAACTTGACGTAAATTTTTTTAAAACAAAAGTTGAATTTACAAACGAATACACAAGCATAACTGGTAAAGAGGTTTTATCAGAGTGGAAAATTAATCTAAAATCGAAAAAAGGGACAAGAAGAACAAGAGGCCGAAACGAAGTTGGAAATGTAACAATTTACAAATGTGAAAAAATTGAAATCTAAAAAGAAAAAATTATCAAAAAATCCTATTTTAAAATGGTTATGTTTTTATTGCCACCATCACAAGTCGAGTAAGGCGATGGGTCGGGTAGTTAATGCCTTTAACTTAACTTGTTCAATGTGTGATGAATTTCTTGAATATCAAGAGTTTACGGCAGCTGGCGGTGTAGACAAAACAGCAGCTCAATGTCCAAGTTGTTTTAACTCTCTTGCAATTCCTGTTTGTCTTGATTGTGGTAATAAATTAAGCCCATTCGACGACACATTAAAAACTTTAGAAAAAAATCCGATAGAAAATGAACTGCCGATTGAGGTTAAAAAGAAAAAGTGGTGGGAGTTATAACTATACACTTTTTTTTACTTAATTTAATTTTTTCATTGTGTACCAAATTGAGTACAAGGGTATGTTTAGGTAAAATAATCTAATTATTGCAATATTAATTTAAGTTACTTCAGGACTCTCATAATGTATTGGTCCCAGGTTCGAGTCCTGGCGGGCCCACCAAATTAATTAAGTTAATTATTTATAGAAAAAATGTTTATAGAATATCTGTAGTCTTGAAATTATTTATTTGAGAAATTCTCTAAAGTTTTGAATAATGCGTTAATATTGTTGTCATTAGAGTTTAGTATAGATGAAAATTCCTCTTTTTGTGTTCTTGCTAAACTCAAACCTTCTATAATAAGATCTCTTATTAATGGTTTTTCCGGATTTTTTGTATAAACTCGCCAGTCGATTTTCACCTCTGGTCGATCAGACGTTCCCTTTAAAACGCTATTTACAATCGTATAGTTTTCACTCAAGACTTCCTTTGATAAAACGTCAATCTCTGGATTTGTATACTCTGACAATCTACTAGAAAAACTTTTCAAAAAATATCTCTCAAACAAACTTAAGTATTCTTTCTTTTGATCTTCATTTAAATTTTTTCTTGTTGCTCCAAGTGAATAAAACCCTACCCCTCTTATATCTACTGTTTCTTTAGCAATAATTTTTAGTTCATTAATTTTTTCCTCTTGTGAAATGTTTTTAGCTAATATTTGTGAGGCTCTATTTACAGTAGATTGAACAAATATGTCAGGTTCAATAGCAAAAACGTTGAAAAAATTAATATTGAAGAATAATAAAATTATTAAAAATTTTTTCATATATATTTTGATAATATCTGGTATTAATTATTCTCTATTTCTTCCCAATCTTCCTCATTTTTATAGAAAATTTCTATATTACCTTTTCTAATATTATTAATTTTATTTTCTCTATTTTGTAAATATAAACTTTTTACTGAGGCATAGAAATCTATAGAATTTATCTCAAGATTATCAAGCGACTCAATATTGTTTGATCTAAAGTCGATACCCTCAATT
>CABZPS010000007.1 GCA_902527635.1 uncultured Pelagibacteraceae bacterium
AGACCGTTACACGACAGAGTTTTAATAGAAGTTTTAGATAGCAGCGAAAAAACTGCTGGGGGAATAATTATACCAGATACAGCTCAAGAAAAACCTCAAGAAGGAAAAGTTGTAGCTGTTGGCGGTGGTGCAAAAACTGAAGATGGAAAAAAAATTCCAATGGACGTTAAAGTTGGAGACAAAGTTTTATTTGGCAAATGGTCAGGAACTGAAGTCAAAATTGATGGTAAAGAATACAGCATAATGAAAGAGTCAGACATTATGGGTATTTCAAGTAAATAATATAAGTTAAAGGAGAAAGTAAAATGGCAAAAGTTGTTAAATTTGATGCTGAAGCAAGATCAGCAATGATTAGAGGGGTAAATATTTTGGCTGATACTGTTAGAGTTACCTTGGGTCCCAAGGGTAGAAACGTAGTTATGGATAAATCATACGGTGCTCCTAGAATAACAAAGGACGGGGTTTCAGTTGCTAAAGAGATAGATCTTGAGGATAAGTTTGAAAATATGGGTGCTCAAATGGTTAAAGAGGTTGCAAGCAAAACAAATGATGAAGCTGGTGATGGAACAACAACAGCAACTATTTTGGCTCAAGCTATTGTTAAAGAAGGTGTTAAATACGTTACAGCTGGTATGAACCCTATGGATGTAAAAAGAGGTATAGACGCAGCTGTAGACGTTGTAAAACAAAACCTAGTTTCCTCTGCAAAAAAAGTCAAAGACAGTGATGAAATTGCACAAGTTGGAACAATTTCGGCAAATGGTGATAAAGAAATTGGAAGTATGATTTCAAAGGCAATGCAGAAAGTTGGAAATGAGGGCGTTATTACAGTTGAAGAAAATAAAGGAATTGAGACTGAGCTTGATGTGGTTGAAGGTATGCAGTTTGATAGAGGATATTTATCTCCATACTTTATTACAAATAGCGATAAAATGACAACAGAACTTGATAATCCTTTTATTCTTTTACATGAAAAAAAATTGACAAATCTACAACCAATGGTTCCACTTTTAGAAGCTGTCGTTCAGGCTGGAAGGCCACTAATGATTATATCTGAAGATGTTGAAGGTGAGGCTTTAGCAACTTTAGTTGTAAACAAATTAAGAGGTGGACTAAAAGTAGTAGCTGTAAAAGCTCCAGGATTTGGTGACAGAAGAAAAGCTATGCTTGAAGATATTGCAATCTTAACCGGCGGTAGTGTGATTTCTGAAGATTTGGGAATTAAACTTGAAAACGTAAAGTTAGATGATCTCGGATCATGTAAAAAAGTTAAAGTTGATAAAGACAATAGTACCATTGTTAATGGTAGTGGTAAAAAATCTGATATCGAAGCTCGATGTTCTTCAATTAAACAACAAATTGATGAAACAACTTCAGACTATGACAAAGAAAAACTTCAAGAAAGATTAGCTAAACTTGCCGGTGGTGTTGCTGTAATAAAAGTTGGTGGTGCTACAGAAGTTGAAGTTAAAGAAAGAAAAGATAGAGTTGAAGATGCACTTAATGCAACTAGAGCTGCTGTTGAGGAAGGTATCGTAACAGGTGGTGGATGTGCCTTGTTATATGCTGCTCAAGATCTTGAAAAAGTTAAAGCTAAAGGTGAAGATCAAAAAGCTGGTGTTGATTTAGTTCGAAGAGCTTTAGAGGCTCCAATAAGACAGATCACTAAAAACGCTGGAGTAGATGGTTCAGTTGTAGTTGGTAAATTATTAGAACAAAACAAAAAGACTCATGGCTATGATGCGCAAAATGAGGAATATTGTGACATGTTTGCTAAAGGAATTATCGATCCAGTCAAAGTTGTTAGAACTGCACTTCAAGACGCAGCCTCTATATCTGGACTATTAGTGACAACTGAAGCCATGATAGCAGATAAACCTGAAGAAAAAGATGCTGCTCCAGCTGGAATGCCTGGTGGAATGGGTGGCATGGGAGGAATGGGAGGAATGGGCGGCATGGGAATGTAATCCCCATTATTCTCAAAAAAATTTCAGAGGGGCAGTTTTTACTGCCCTTTTTTTTTGATTAAAAAAATCTTTGATATAGTGTTGTTAAATGTCGAAAAGATATAGTGGAAAATCATTTAAAGATTCTAGCATCAAAAAAAAACCTAAATTAAGTTTTAAAGAAAAAAGAAAATTTAAACGCGAGAAGCGAAAAAATAATAATTAAAGTCAAATTATCTAATTTATTCAAGCATGGCCTAGCTTTTTTTAAGTTTTCAAAAGCATTTAAATATGTATAAGAACCCGATCTTATGAATAATACTTTTAGAAACATCACTATTATCGCCCATGTTGATCATGGCAAAACAACTCTAATCGATAACTTAATGAAGCAAAGTGGTTCATTTAGAGAGAATGAAGTTATAGATGAAAGGTTAATGGACTCTGGAGAGTTGGAAAAAGAGAGAGGAATTACAATATTGGCTAAACCTGCCTCGATTAATTGGAAGGATACAAGAATAAATATAATTGATACACCTGGTCATAAAGATTTTGCTGCTGAAGTTGAAAGAGTACTTAGCATGGCAGACGGAGCTTTATTACTTATAGACTCTGCTGAAGGTGTAATGCCTCAAACAAAATTTGTCCTAGCAAAAGCATTGAAGCAAGGCTTAAAACCAATTGTAGTCATAAATAAACTTGATAAATCTGATCAGAGAGCAAATGAAGTTCTGGATGAAACATTCGATTTATTCGTAAGTTTAGACGCTAATGAAGAACAGCTAGATTTCCCAGTTTTATATGCCAGCGGAAGATCTGGATGGGCTGATCTTGAAGTAGATGGTCCAAGAGAAAATCTTAATCCCCTTCTAGATAAAATTGTAGAGCATGTTAAGCCAGCGGAGTTAGATAAATCAAAACCTTTCGCTATGCTTTCTACACTTCTTTATGCTGATAGCTTTTTAGGAAGAAGTTTAGTGGGTAGAATTTCACAAGGAACAGCAAAAGCTAATCAAGCTATTAAAGCAATCAATTTAAAAGGAGAAAAAATTGATGAAGGTAGATTAACTAAAATTTTTAGATACGAAGGAACCAAAAAAGTTCCAATTGAGGTTGGTGAAGCTGGGGATATTGTGGTGGTTGCGGGTTTAGAAAAAGCTAACGTTGCAGACACTATTTGTGATCTTGAAGTAAATGAACCAATAAAAGCCACACCGATAGATCCTCCAACTATGTCAATTACAATCACTGTAAATACATCTCCTTTGGCTGGCACGGAAGGTAAAAAACTTACAAGTACACAAATTAGAGATCGGTTAGTTCAAGAAGCACAAAATAATGTTGGAATTACATTCACTGAAAATGAGGGAAATGACTCTTTCGTTGTTAGTGGCCGAGGTGAATTAATGTTGGAAATTTTACTTACTCAAATGAGAAGAGAAGGTTTTGAAATGACGGTGAGCCCTCCAAAAGTTCTCTATAAAAAAGATGAAAATGGCAGTAAGCTTGAGCCAATAGAAGAAATTACTATGGATCTTGATGAAGAGCATTCATCAAAAATAATCGACTCAATGAATAGAAGAAAAGGTAAATTAATAGAATTAAAAGATACCGGTAAAAGTAAAAAGAGACTTATATTTCATGCACCAACAAGAGGTTTAATGGGATATGCAAGCAGATTTTTAACACTTACAAAAGGAAATGGTGTCATCAATAGAATTTTTCATAAATATGGTCCATTTGAAGGTGAAATGGAAGGCAGAAGAAATGGTGCTCTAATTTCTATGGAACAAGGAAAGGCAGTTGCTTTTGCAATCTTTAATTTACAGGCTAGAGGAGAAATGTTTGTAACTCATAACGATCCTGTTTATCCAGGAATGATAGTAGGCTTGTCACCTAAACCAGGAGATATGATCATTAATGTTATGAAGGGTAAAAAATTAACTAATATGAGAACGCAAGGTACTGATGAAAATGTTGTCTTAACTCCAGTAAGAAAAATGTCGATTGCTGAACAACTGAGTATGTTAAATATGGATGAAGCTTTAGAAATAACTCCAGTATCCTGTAGATTGAGAAAAGCTATACTTGATCCTCATGAAAGAAAAAGAACTGAAAAATCAGGCGCTGCTGCCTAATCAAAAATTTTATCAACTAAGAACAAACTCAATGCAATACACGGGCCAATACCAAAAGCGAATAAAAGAGTTCCGACACCTACTGTTCCGCCTAAATACCAACCAATACTTACAACAGAAATTTCTAAAAAAGCTCTAACAGCTGCCACTGGTAAATTAGTTATTTTTTGTAATCCAATCATTAATCCATCTCTTGGTCCTACACCAAGGTTTGAAACTAGATAGATGCCCCCTCCTATTCCAACCATCATTACAGAAATTGCTGCTAGGATTAATTGATTAAAATAATTAGATGGGGTTGGTACAAACTTTATACAAAGATCAATCATAAAGGCTATTATTAAAGCATTAGATATTGTACCTATTCCTGGTTTTTGGCCCAGAGGTATCCATAAACTTAAGATAGCAATACTTACTAAAAGAGTAATTGTTCCAATACTTAAATTAACATTTAAAGAAATACCTTGAGCTAAAACACTCCACGGAGAGGCACCTGTAAAGGAAACAATTAGTAACCCTTCACCAAGACCAAATAACATCAAACCAAAACATAAAAAAAAGAAAGTGGAAAATTTTGGTTTAAAATTATACGGTTTTTCAGAGCTCCAATTTACCTTTGGTATTTTCTTTATTTTTAAAAACATCTTAATAAGTTTATTTTATAGTAAGTACAGTCCACTATTAAAATATTCATATAACACAATAACATATAAAACCTTACGCTGCCCCTAATTAATTATTTAAAAAATTTTTTATTAATTCTGTGCTTTAAATATTTTATATAATTCTCCAAAAAAAGATAAATAGAGAGTATTTGAATTTGGGATTTATTTTTTTTATAAAATTATGGAAAAACTAAGTCCTTTTAATCAAATTGATAATATCTGAAACTTTTTTACATTTATTATAATCAGATAAATCAATATTTTTTTTAATCTTTTTTAAACTCAAAAAAATATTTACATTTTGTAAGCTATCCCATTGCTCAAAATCTTTAGCTTTTGATGCATCTTTAATAAGATTAATATTGACTTTTAAGTTTTTTGATAAAATTTTTTTAATTTGTATTTCAATTTTTTTTTTCATTTTTTATTACTTTTTTAATATTATTTATTATATCAAAGTCTAAAATTGTGCTTAAATCACCAAAAACTTTTAAATTTGGATCTAAAATAATATCCCTAAGTAATCTTCTTAATATTTTGCCACTTTTAGTTTTTGGTAAATCATTTACAAAATATATTTTCTTAGGAATTGCAAAGGAGCCAAAATTATCCAAAATTTTTTTATTCAATATATTTTGAAACTTTATTTGATTAATTTTTTTTTTTTTTAAAACTAAAAAAAGTACTAATTTAAATCCTTCTATTTTATCAGGTATTGCTACACACGCACACTCAACAATATTTTTAATTCTTAAAGAAATAGACTCAATTTCCTCAGATCCTATTCTGTGACCTCTAATATTAATAACATCATCACTTCTTCCATGAATGTTCAGAATTTTTTTTTTATCAAAAGACCCTATATCAAATAATTTAAAATATCCCTCATCTGTCCAGTATTTATCCCATGTATCTTTTCCATTAATTACATTTATCATACAACCTGGCCAAGGATTTTTAATTACTAACTCACCTTGTTTTATTTTTTTTTGTTTAATTAATTGTAGACCATAAATTTTTTTTGGTTTTCCAACTGATCCATGAGGTATATTTTTAGGGTAAGTATTAAATCTAGGTGCAGTTATTATTCCGCCTGTTTCTGTTTGAAAATATGTATTCACTATTGATTTTTTGTGATTAAAAACTTTTATAAACCATCTTGCAACATCTGGGGCTAAAGGTTCCCCCATAGATCCCAAAGTTTTTATAGAATGTTTTTTTTGCACTAATGTAGGATAGAGCGATCTTGCAATTCTAATCAGGGTAACTGGCATATATAAAATTGTTATTTTTATCTCTTCAATTATAGTTTTTAAAACTTCTTTTTGTAAAATCATCATTGGTGATTCTAAGATTACAGACGTTGCACCAAGACTAAGTGGACCATACAAACCATAAGTGTGACCATTAATCCAACCTGCATCTGACGCTGTTAAAATAACACTATTTTTATTAATTCCAAAAAAATTAGAGCAACTATATTTGGTATAAAGTAAATAACCACCAGTAGAATGAATAACTCCTTTTGGCTCTCCTGTGCTTCCTGAGGTGAATAACGTAAATAATTTTTTATTACTTCTGAAAGAATATTTAATATTTAGTTTTTTAAGCTTATCATCATTTTGAAGTTGTAATGAGTCACAAAAAAAAAGATTCATTTTTGTTTTTTTTTTCCTAAAAATTAAAATTTTTTCTTTAGATCTTTTGTTATTTCTTAGAAACTTTTTTTTAATATTATTATCATTATCTCTAGTAATAATTAAATCAGGGTTAAATAATTTAATTCTTGTAGTCATCGCATTTCTTTGAAGATCCTGAAATACTACACTGTGGCAAATACCTAATCTAGTACATGAAAACATACTTACAACTGACTCGAAAGAAGCAGATGCATGTATCAGTATTTTTTTTTTGGAATTTATTTTATATTTGTTTTTTAAAATATAACAAAAACGCTTAACACAATCCAAAAGTTTTTTATATGTAAGTGAAGTTAATCTATTATTAACATCTAAAAAAATTAATGCTGTTTTATTGCCAAAGCCCTTTTTAATATTATTATCTATACATTCAAAAGATAAATTTAATTTTCCATCCCCATACCATTCTTTAAAATTATTTTTTTTAAAAGTTATAATCTTTTGCGGTTTTTCAACCCAATCTAATAAACTTACTTTTGACCTCCAAAAACTCTCATAATATTTTTTATTGGTCATATTTTTAATTTAATTCTATTGCTATCAAAAAATTTTTTATTCAAACTATTTTTAGGGATATGTAATAAAGTATATAAATTTTTAACATCATGATTTAATATTTTAATATTTTTAATTTTCTTGAATTCAAAAAATATATATAAAAATAGATGTTCTTTGCCAGATAGTGTTATAGTGGAAATATTCTTGGTATTTTTCATAATAAAATCTAAAAAATTTATAACTAAATATCTGTAACGTTTTAATGAGCATAAGGTATCTAAATAATAAAAATTAATTTTTTTTTTTTTATAAAAAAAATTTCTTGCCCTTAAACAACAATATAATTTTACAGTCTTTGAACCTATAAAAAAATGAAGATCATTTGATTTAATTTTATCAATGAACCATTTGTTTTGGCTTCTTAATGAATATTTCCAAAACTTCCTCTTAATTTTTATAATTTGCTTAATTTCACTATTTGATAATTGAGTAGTTTTTTTTTTTACTATTTTCATTTTTTTTTTACAGCTATTGTAAAATTAAGAATGAATTAATTTAATTAAAGAGTAAAGTATTTCAAGTAAAATAAATTGATAACAAAAAACAATTAGTCTAAAAACTTAAATAAGTTAATTAAGATGATCAAAAATATTATCCATTAAATTAATCTACAAATGAAAAAAATTTCACTAATATTTTTTATTTTTATTATTCCGACTCTCCTCTTGGCACACATGGGGCACTACAATAAATATAACAAAATTGAAATGGAGATCTTTAGAAATGGTGAACTAATTGGATACAATTATTATTTTTTTGAAACAAATGGAGCAGAAACTATTATCACAAATCAATTTAAATTTTCTGTTGATCTATTAGGAACTACAATT
This sequence comes from uncultured Pelagibacteraceae bacterium, assembly GCA_902527635.1. GTDB lineage: Bacteria > Pseudomonadota > Alphaproteobacteria > Pelagibacterales > Pelagibacteraceae > Pelagibacter. The sequence goes on from CABZPS010000007.1 coordinate 7,838, forward strand.
TTTCAAGTTGAGTCATACGGTGAAGAAAAATATATCAAAGATCAATTGATATCATATAATTCTAAAACTCTTCAAAATGATAAAGAAAAATTTGTAAATTTAAAATTTAATAAAAATAGTAAAAAATTTGACATTAAAGGCTCTTCATTCAATGGTGAGGCATCCATGAATAATGTTATTGGAAATTGGTGGAGTCATAAAATTTTACAAGCAGGATCTCAAATAAGTCCAATATCAGGAAGTATTAAAGAACAGGTTGTTACTTTTATAGGAAAAGAAAAAATCGACCTTTATGGAAAAATTTATGATGTTGATCATTTTACACTTAAATCTAAAGATATAAATATTCCAAAAAGTAAACGATTAGACTTTGACATTTGGTATGATCAAAAAAATTCAAGAATTTTAAAAGTGTCTTACTCAAGAATGGGAAATTGGGAATACAGATTAAAAAGCTTTGAATAATTTATTTTGAAATTTTTTTATATAAGTCCTGAGCACTTATCCAACCTGACTCTAGTCTTGGTCCTACAAACCAATCAGCACAAACACCTATTTTTTTCTTTGGATCCCAAAAACTTTTAATTTTTAAAGGTTTTGAGTTAGAAGAATATTTCCAACCATGATTAAGAGAAAAATTGATTGTTGTTTTTTTAATATTTGAAAGTTCAAAGAACTTATTAATCATAATTATTGAATTCTTTTTCTTATTATTTTTATTTTGATTAATCTTTTTATTTGCCCACTTAAAAGTACTTTGCAGAGTCCATAAATCATGTTTTGATTTAAATCTTTTTTTCGAATTTTCATTACCAGCCCAGCCGAGGATTGGATCTTCGAAAAGGTAACTGCTACTAGATTTTTTGTTTTTTTTTATAGCAATCATGGTAGTTATATTTGCATCCATTTTTATTGATTTTTTTACAAAAGTATTATTTATAAATTTTTTAGAAAGTTTTTTTAATTGTGGAAAAGGACAGGTCAAAATAATACTTTTAAAAGATCTCAATTTTCCATCAGCAAATGATAAGTGCCAAAGTTTGTTTTTATAATGAATTTTTTTTAATTCACTTTGATAATTGCACTTAATTTTTTTTAATAAATACTTGCTAATATCATTATTTCCATTTTTACCAATAATTTTAAGATGTTTTTTATCCTCTTTTTTTTTGGAGTTAAGAAAAACGTGTTTGCCACCCCAAACCTTTAAAATTTTTTTTTTAATTAAATGTTTAGTAAATTTTTTGAAATCTGGGGTTTTTGGCGAAAAGTATTGAGTACCATGATCAAAGCCTATATTACCTCTTATTCTTTTGAAAGATGCACGACCTCCTGGACCTCTCGCTTTATCAAATAGGATTACTGTATTTTTTTTATTAAGAAGATTAGCAATCGTAGCTCCAGAAATACCTGAACCGATTACGCAGAATTCACTCATTTACCAGCAACAACCATTCCCTCAATCATCATGGTTGGTGAATTGGTTGCATATTTGAACTCTAAATCATTTGCCAGGGTAATATGCTGAAACATTTCTTTAAAATTACCTGCAATGGTTATCTCGTTTATAGGATACTTAAACTCACCTTTTTCCACTAAAAAACCTGTTGCGCCAACAGAATAATCACCGGTCACTATATTACTTCCGTGACCTATAGTTTCTGTAATATAGAGACTTTTCGATTTTGAATTTAACAAATCTTTAAAACTTATATTTCCATTTTCAAAATAAAGATTACTTGTCCCTCCATATCTTCCATTTGATTTGAGGTTTAATTTTTTTCCATTGTAAGTATCAATCAAATAATGTTTTAAGACTCCTTGCTCAACTAATTTAAGAGTATCAGTTTTAACCCCTTCTCTATCAAAATTTCTTGAACCCAAACCTTTGAGAATGTCTGGTTTATCTAAGACATTAATTGAATCAGAAAATATTTTTTGGTTAACTTTATCTTTTAAAAAAGAGGTTCCTCTTGATATCGCTGATGATGAAATTGTACTTGCAAAAGTGCTTAATATTCCCTTGGCTATTCTTTTATCAAAAATTATAGCAATTTTTTTACTGCCTATTTTTTTAGGGCTTAATTTTCTGGTGGTTTGATCAGCAGCTTTTTTGCCTAATTCTTCTGCATCTTCCAAGTCTTTAAAAAAACATTTGCTAGAGTACTCATAATCTCTCTCCATACTTTTTTCATCTTTTGCGACTGTAACACTCGAGGCTGTAAATGAGGATGTTTTGTAACCAGCACAAAAACCTTCGGTATTAGCTAAAATAAAATTTGATTTATTTTGATTAAAACTAGACTCAGTATTAATAATCTTTTTATCATTAGAAGCAGCAGATTCTAACTTGTTCAAATAATCTATTTTTTTTTCATTTTCTATATAGGTATCATCATAGAGATTCAAATCTTTAACTTCTTTAGCTAACAAATCTTTATCTGGTAATGAATTAAATTCATCTTCAGGAGTATTTTTCGTTGTCTCAACACATTTTTCAATTAAAATGTTAAGGTTATCATCAAGTAAATTAGACGAAGATATCGATGATTTTTTTTTTCCAATGTAAGTGGTAATGCTTATTCCAAGATCATCTGACCTATTAGACTCGTCAAGTTTTTTATTTCTAAAATTAACAGTTTCAGATACAGAGTTGTTAACAATCACACTAGACTCAGTTGCGCCTAATTTCTTGGCTAAACCTATACAATACGATGCTTTTTTCTCTAAAAATTCTTGATCTTTGACCATTTAAAGTTTTGTGCCGCCAACGGTCATCTTATTAATTAGTATAGATGGTTGAGCAACACCTACTGGAACACCTTGGCCAGCTTTTCCACATGTTCCAATTCCTGGATCCATCATCATATCATTACCCACCATAGAAACTTCTTTTAAACTCGAAGGGCCATCTCCGATGAGAGTTGCACCTTTTATTGGAGATCCAATTTTGCCATTAACAATCTCATAAGCTTCGGTACAATTGAATACAAATTTTCCAGACGTTATGTCAACTTGTCCGCCACCAAAACTAACTGCAAAAATACCTTTATCTACAGCTTTAATCATCTCATCTTGAGTATGATTACCACTTAGCATCATCGTGTTTCTCATTCTTGGAAGGACGATATGTCTATAATTTTCTCTTCTTCCACTACCAGTAGATCTTGTTTTCATCAAACGTGCATTTAGTCGATCTTGCATAAAGTTTTTTAAAATCCCATTTTCAATTAAAACTGTTTTTTCTGTTGGTGTCCCCTCATCATCAATCGTAAGACTACCTCTTCTATTGTCGATGGTACCATCATCAACAATTGTAACTCCTTCACTCGCAACTTTTTGTCCCATTAGATTATGAAAAGCAGAGGTTTTCTTCCTATTAAAATCCCCCTCTAAACCATGGCCAACAGCTTCATGAATTAATATTGCAGGCCAACCAGGTCCTAGTACAACTTTCATTTCACCAGCTGGTGCAGGTTTACTCTCTAAATTTACTGAAGCTATTCTCAAAGCCTCATCACAAACACTTTTCCAATTGTCGTCTTTTAAATAAAAATCGTAGGATTGTCTTCCTCCAACACCATACACACCTGACTCTTTTCTTCCATTTTTCTCAAGCATGACTGATACATTGAATCTTATTAAAGGACGGACATCAGTTAACGACTCTCCACCAGATCTAATTATTTCAACTGATTTTTGTTCACCTAAAAAATTGGCTGTGACCTGTTTAATGTTATCATCTTTAGAGCGTAAGTAGTTATTTACTTCATTAAGTATTTTAATCTTTTCATTGAGGGATTTTTGTTCAATAGGATTTATATTATCATAATATTTTTTATTAGATTTGGGAATTTCATGATTATAAGTGCCTTTGACAGATTTTAACGTTGATTTTAAATTTTCTGAAGATTGCCTTAATGAATTTTTTGATATTTCATTAGAGTGTGAATATGCAACTATTTCATCAGAAATAGCTCTAAATCCAAAACCTAAATCAGAATTATAACTCGAGTTTTTAATTTTATTATCATCTAATAATAATGTCTCTGATTTTGTATTTTCTAGATATAGTTCTCCATCATCACACTTACTAAGTGTGTCCGATACAATGTTTTCTGCTTCTGACCTAGATATGTCAGATTTTTCAAAAAAATTATTCATAGAAGGCAATATTTAGAAGTTTTATCTACTATTTTCAATATGTGTATTTTACGCATATACATTATTTAAATAAATAGTAATAAGTCTAGTTATATGAAAGTTTATTTTAATAATTCATGCAAAATCTGCAAAGCTGAAATTAATTTATATAAAAAAGAGAACATTCAAGAAATCGATTGGATTGATATTACGGGTAATGAGGTAGCTGAAAAAGAGACCTCTAAAAGTAATAAAGAACTTTTGCGTAGGCTACATGTCAAAGAGGATGAAAAAATTTTAAAAGGAGCCGAGGCTTTTCTTGCTGTGTGGAAAAAAATTCCTAAATATAATTTTTTATATAATTTTTTTAAACTACCAATAATTTTTACTTTATTTTCATTTTTTTATGAAATTGTTGCATTCTTTTTGTATCTAAAAAATAAAAAACAATTAAAAAACAATTAAAAAACTAATTAAAAAAAAATAATAAAATTTCACTTAACAAAGACATAGAAGTTATAAACATTATGAGAACTATTGAATACATTAATAGAATAATCTTATTTTTTTTTCTTCTCAATCTTACAAAATCTTTATCATCTAAGTCAGAGATATCTCTTTCACCTAAAACAGGATAATCATAAGTAAATCGCCAAGTACTGTCACCAAGTCTCGGGTCTAATTTGTTGTAGTAAATAATCCATGCCAATACATACTTTAAAATTAAAAAAAGTATTATCATAATGATTGATCCAAAAAACATATAAAAGTTCTACCTTGTTATTTAAAAAAAATTAATCTTTATTTTGTGATCTTTTGCTGGCAATTAATTGTGTCAAAGCGTCCACCATTGTGTCTGAAGCTTTAAAAATATCAATATTTTTAAATTCATACGAACGATTTTTTTCAGGATTTGTTTTATCTTCTATTACTATTCCTTCATCAGGTGAATTATTTTTAATGTAAATTAATAATAACCAATCTTTATCTTCAGCTTCATCCCATTTTATAAAAATCTCTCCAGTTTCAAATCTTCTGTCTATACATCTCAGAATCGACATATCTCTTGTAATGTGTCTTTTATTTAATTGAAATACGAGACTGCTTGCACTTCTATAAAAACTTTCCAATGCAAACTCAACTTTTTGTCTTGCTAAAGTATATTCTTTTTCCTTAATTAATAATGTTTCTCTGTCTTCGTTACCTTGTAATTTAACCCCAAGGGCTTCTACTCTTTCCTTAATCTTCTGGTCTCTGATAACTCGGTATTTTTCTTTAAGTTTATCAATCCTTTCTTGTAACCCTTGATAATCCTCTCTCTTCTCTTTAAGTGCTATTCTCTCAAGTTTTTCTAATTCTTTTACTTCTCTTATTCTAAACTTTTCAATTTGACGCTCTAGTTGGAGTTGCTTTAAAAATTGTTTTTGTTTTTCAGCTTGTTCTCTTCTTAAAATTGCTTGTTCTTTTCTTAAAAATAATTTTATATCTTTATTTCTTTGCTTTTCTAACCTAGCTTCCTCCTTTAAGGTTTTTTCTTTTAATCTAGTTTTTTCAAGCGCCTCCTCATTTTTTGCTTTTTGTAACTCAATTTTCTCAATTCTCTCTTTTTCAATTTGTTCTATCTTGATTCTTCTTTTTTCCTCCTTTTTAATTACTTTGTAATTTGAAATTGTTTCGGAAATTTTATCAAAAAATCTTTGAATGTATCTCTCTGGATTTAAATTAATTTTAAAATTAAAATTTGATTTAATCGATAGCTGAAATCTTACAATTTTGGATATTAAACTTTGATTTTTAGTTTTAGGTATATAGTTTTTATTTTTCTTAATATTTGTATTTTTTCTCTTATTTTTCTTTTGTTTATTCCTCTTTTTTTTCCTTGAAATATTTATCTTTTTTCCAACTTTTTTGACAATTTTCGGTTTAATTTTTTTTCTTTTTGATTTTTTACTTTTTTTTTTCATTTTTAAGGAGAGAAGATTCTATCAATAATTTATTGATAAATATAGTCCCTAGTGACTGGAGTGGATCTATAATTTTTTGTAAGTTGAAATTGATATACAACTTGATCACCCCACTTAAAAGCCATCTCACATCCGGCAAGATAAAATTCCCACATTCGAAAAAATTTCTCATCAAACATTTTAATAATCTTTTCTCTATTTCTTATGCAATTTTCTTTCCAGTGTCGTAAAGTGTGTGAATAATGTAATCTCAAAACTTCGATATCTGTAACAACTAAACCTGCTTGCTCTATGGGTGTCGTGACCTCGCTTAAGCTTGGTGTATAACCACCTGGAAAGATATACTTAGTTATCCATGGATGTGGATCCCTAGGTGGATTTACTGATCCTATGGTATGTATTAATGAAACACCATTATCATTTAATAAATTTTGGATTTGCCTAAAAAATTTTTTATAAAATTTACGTCCTACGTGTTCAAACATTCCAACACTTACAATTCTATCAAATTTTTCTTTAAGTTCTCTGTAGTCAATTAATCTAAACTTCACCTGATTTTCTAAATTTTGTTCAGCTGCTTTTCTTTTGCAGTAGTGAAGTTGGTTTTCTGATAACGTAATGCCTGTTACTTCACATTTTGAATTCTTTGCAATATCAATTGCTAACGAACCCCATCCGCAACCAATATCTAAAACTTTTTGGTCTGGCTTTAAATTTAATTTTTTAATTATATGTTGAATTTTATTAATTTGTGCTGTTTCAAGACTATCATTTTCATTAAGAAAATATCCACAAGAATACTGTCTTTTAGGATCTAAAAACAGATCATATAAATCATCAGATATATCATAATGATGTGAGACATTCATTTTAGACTTTTTGATAAAATTAAAATTTGTTAAGTATCTGTATGACCCTCTTAGCCTATTGATTACATAACTAAAAAAATTTACTTCTCCTCTTCCAATATTCCTCAAAGCAAGATCTAGGAAATCACTAATAGTACCGTTTTCAATAATTATTTCACCATTTGTATATGCCTCTCCTAAATATAAATCTGCGTGGAGTAATAATTTATAGTGAAGTTTTTTATTTAAAATTTTCAATCTAATAGGATTATTACCCGGTTTTCCTATGATATAGTCTCTAAAATTTGCATCAGTAAGAATAAAACCACCATCTTTAAAAACTTTGTTTAGAAATCTTGCAAGTTGCATGTTAGGCCGCCAGTAAAGATTTAATTTTAAAATTTAAATTTTTTAGATTTTCAAATAATTCTTTCTCATTCTCTCTAGTTAAAAGAGTTAACGGAGGTAATACATTTTTAAATATTTCATTTTCTTTTGCACAATATGAATGCAAGCCAGAAATAAGATTATATTTATCAAAAGCAGACCTAACATTAATCAATTTTTCATTCTCGGTTTGAGTTTTTTTTGAAATGAAATCATCGTAAACTCTTCTAGATAACTCTGCAGTAACATTACATGTGGCTGTGATTATTCCTGAACAACCTATTTCTAAACCTTCCACAAGCTTGGTTTCTGATCCAGGAAGAATTGAAAAATTTTTTAATCTTAAATTTTTATATATATTGTAAGAACTATCTTTTATACCAATTATTTGTTCGGGAAATTTTTTGACTAAATCTTGCACACATTCTAAACTAAATTTATAACCACATAACTTTTCAAAATTATAAAGTATAATCCTTGAATCCGGAGCCGCTTCTACAATTTTTGAGTAAAAAGTAATTACTTCTTTATCACCATATTTATAATATGCAGGTGGCATAATTAAAAAATTTTCAAAATTTAAAGATAACGCTATTTTAATATAATTTATTGTTTCACTTAAAGAATTAAGCCCATTACCTATTATAAAGTTACTTTTGTATTTACTTTTTGATAAATTATTTAAAAGCTTGATTTTTTCTGAGATCGAAATTAATTGTGCTTGTCCAGTGCTCCCAAATATTGCAACACCGTGACATCCTTTGTCTATAATGTTTTCAGCATGTAGAATTGTTTTTTCTATATTGAGGCTTAAATCTTTGTTAAAAATTGACATTCCTGCAGCATAAATTCCATTAATTTTAGACATATATTTTTGCTTGTTAGTATAATAGAAAAATTACATTTATGAAAACAGGAATTTTTTTAAGCTATAAGGGTTTAGGAGCTAATTTATTACATCTTAGTTACTGTCATCAGATTGCAAAAAAATTTGGTAAAGTTGAACTGATCACATTATGTCCAAATCTAAATAGAGTTTTGATAGATGACCCTTTAATAAAAAGTGTAAATTATTTAGATAAGTTTCATAGAAACTTTTTTGATATAATAAATTTATCAGTCTTTATAAAGAAATTTAATTTTGAAAATATCTTTATTTTTTATCCAAGCATAAGACATTATCTAGCTTGTAAAATTGCTGGCATAAAAAATATTTATCATTATCCTTTATTTAAAAAAAAAAATTTACATCTGGTAAATGCTGCTAAAACTTTTACGGAACAATCCTTAAATATTAAAAATTGCCCAACTGAAACTCAAATTTCTCTAAATAGTGAAAAAATTAAAAAATATAATCTTAGTAAACAAAAAAAAATTGTGCTTGGAATAGGTTCATCTGGTCCGACAACTAGATGGGGATATAATAATTTTGCATCTTTAATAAATAAATTTAACGAAATAGGAGATTATTATTTTTACTTAGTTTGTGGAAAAAATGAGGAAGGAGGTGCAATTAAAATTATAAACCAAATAAAAAAAGATAATTGTGAGTCTTTAAGCTCTAAAGATATATCAGAAATAGTATATTATATTTATTTGAGTGATATTTTCATCGGAAATGACTCATTTGCGCATCATGTTTCGAGTCAAATGAATAAACCTAGTTTTGTAATTTTATTAGACTCACCAAAAGCTTATTCTGATTACAGTAAAAACCAATTTAGAATTATTCCACCTGATACCGACATAAATAAAATCACTCATGGATCAAGCTTTGATCCAGATTCAATAACAGTTGAAATGATAATTAATAAAGTTAAGGACTTTATATAATTTCCTTTAACAAAATGTCTCTAGCTTCATTGACTAAAGTAGATAATCTTGCGGTTTCTGGTGAGATATCCGGATGAATTTTTTTTTGAATTTTTGTGTAAGCTTTGTTTATGTCCTCTTTGGTAATCTTTTTTTTTTGGTCTAAATTTAAAATTTTAAAAGCTTCACTAACAGACATAGTAGACGTATTATTGTTTTGAGATTGATTAAATGAAAATCTGCCTGATCTTCTTAATGTTTGAATTAATCTAAAAAGAGAGATCAATTGGAAGATTGATAAACCCTTTAACTTTAATAAAGCGAGACTAGCGAGTGTGAGTGGTAAAGTTAACAGAAATCTGCCTCCAATTGCAAATAGAATTGCTAAAAAAATTAATCCAATTATTATCAGCAGTCTTAAACCTTTTGAAAGTTTTTTTGATGAGATATTACTGATGAATCTCAAAAGAAAATAAAAAATGACTAATATTACTACTGTATAAATAATTATATTCATATAACTGTTTTCATTATGAAAATACCACAACTAAAAAAAAAACCAGAAAGAAAATCTTGTCACAATGTTGCATGGGAAGATAATTATAGTTGGATTCATCAAGAAAATATCCTCGAGGTTTTAAAAGATGGATCAAAATTACTTCCTGAAGTTAGAAAATATCTAGAGGAAGAAAATAATTACACAGATCATATTTTGAAGGATAATAAAGAAATTGAAAAAAAATTATTTCATGAAATTAAAGGTCGAATAAAATTGGATGACGTTTCACCTCCATTCAAAGACATTAGATATGAGTATTGGACGAAAACAACAGCCAAAGGAAATTATTCTATAAAACTTAGAAAAAAAATTGGCTCTAATGAGATAGAGGAAATTTGGAATGGAGACAAAGAAAAAGAAAAATTTAAAACAAAGTATTTCGGCATTGGAGATTTAGAGGTAAGTTATAACGATAAATATTTGGGATACTCATTAGATTTAAAAGGATCAGAATATTATACAATTTATTTAAGAGATATTTTGACTGGAAAAGAAATAACAGAACAAATAGAAGAAACTAGTGGCAGTATAACTTTTAGTTTGGATGATAAATTTATATTTTATTCAAAACTTGATAAATTTCACAGACCTAGAAAAATTTATAGGCATAAAATTGGAACACCTATTAAGAACGATGAATTAATTTTTGAGGAAAAAAGTGAAGCATTTACAGTTGGAATAAGTTTAAGTTCAGACGAAAAATATTTCTTTATTACAACCTCAGATCATAATACTTCAGAACAATATTACTTTAAAGTTAATGAACATAAACCTGAGCCAAAATTAATAAAAAAAAGAAAAAGAGGTATAATCTATTCAATTTCATCTTGGAATAATTATTTTTATTGTCATACAAACGAAGATGCTGAAGATTTCAAAATAGAGAGATGTAGTGATTTATCTCAACAAAATTGGGAAATTTATATAGATGCTAAAGATGAAGTTCTTATAGGAGGCTTAATATTCTTAAATGATTGGATTATAAGAAGTGAAAAGTCAAATGCTCTTGGGAAATTATACTTAAGAAATATAAAAACAAATTTAGAGGAGGAGTTAATATTTTCCGATGAAGAAGTAATTGTCCCTGGTATTTCATTGACTCAAAGAGATAAAAATACTGATCTAGTTTATTTGTCATATTCATCTCCAAAGACGCCTGGAAAAACTTATCTTTATGATTTAAAGACGAAAGAAAAACAATTAGTAAAAGAACAGGAAATTCCATCAGGTCATAATACTGATGATTATATTGTTGAAAGATTAGAATGCTCTTCTCACGATGGTAGATTGATACCTATTACAATAACTAGACACAAAAAAACTAAAATTGATGGGTCGGCAAATTTACTACTATATGGTTATGGATCCTATGGTAATTCAATGTCTCCTGATTTCTCATCAACTAGACTTAGTCTAATTAACAGAGATATCATTTGGGTTACTGCTCATATCAGAGGTGGGATGGAAAGAGGAATGAAATGGTGGAAAGAAGGTAAACTTCTCAATAAAAAAAATACTTTTAAAGATTTCATTGCTGTTGCAAAATACTTAATTGAAAAAAATTATACATCAAAAGGTAAAATAATTGGTATGGGTGGTTCGGCAGGAGGTTTACTGATGGGCGCAGTGGTAAACGAAACACCTGAATTATTTTTAGGAATTGTAATGGCAGTGCCTTTTGTAGATTCACTTACCACAAATTTAGATCATTCACTTCCATTAACAGTTGGAGAGTTTGATGAGTTTGGTAACGCAAAAGATAATAAGCATCATTTTGAATACATTTATTCTTATGCTCCATACAATAATATAAAAAAAATGGATTATCCTCATATTTTAATTACAACTAGCTTAAGTGATAATAGAGTTTTATTTGATGAACCTGCAAAATTTACAGCGAAACTAAGAGATTACAAAACTGATAACAATCTACTTTTACTTAAGACGGAAATGAATGCGGGTCACGGTGGTAAATCTGGTCGAGATGGTGCTATAGAAGAAATTGCTTTTGATTATGGATTTATTTTAAAAATTTCACATAAAATTTAATAAAACTACTTGAAAAAAAAAATTTAATTCCCATATAGATTTAGTAAGTCGCCTTATGGGACTTGCGTAAATAAACTTGCTTAAAAAAGGAGGATATATGACAAGTAAGGATCTATCTATATTCAACTCACTAAGACCTTTCTCAATTGGTTTTGACGACATGTTTGACCAGTTTGAAAGCATGTTGGGCAATGGAAATTTGACTATGCAGTCGAATTATCCACCATACAACATTAGAAAAACTGGTAAAGACAACTACTCAATAGAGATTGCTCTTGCTGGTTTTAGTAAGAAAGATGTTGAGGTTGAGTTTGAAGATAATTTGCTAACCGTTAGAACAAAACAAATTAGCAAATCTGATGAAAAAAATGAAGTTGATGAAATAATTCACAAAGGTATTTCACAAAGACAATTTGCTAGATCATTCACTATAGCGGACGATGTTAAAGTGAATGGTGCTGAGTTAAAAGATGGTCTTTTAACAGTAGCTTGTGAAAGAATTTTACCAGATCATAAGAAAAAAAGACTTATTGAAATTAGATAAGTGGAGGCCTTACTTGCGGGGAAAAATCCTCGCAAGTAAACTTTAAAAACACCCATTAGATACAAAGCCTATTACAACATTTTCCGAATTTATTTCAAATCTTCTTTCACAGGGAATTAGGTATTTTTTTGTATTATAAATAAACACTAAATTACCTTCTGCATTTTTGAAATCTTCCTCAGGTTTTCCTAATTCCATTTTAAGCTTGCTTGCAGACTTTCCAATAAATTCACTTAATTTTTCGTTTTCTTTTTCCACTATAGCATCAGTTTTTTGCTTCACTGTTTGACATCCAGTTAAAAGTAAAAAAGTTGATAAAATTACTAAAATTATTTTAATTCTCATTAGATAGAATTAGCACTCAATTGTGTCAAAAGATTAGCTTTAAAGTTGAAAACTACTAATTTTATACAAAAAAATACTTTTTTTACTGTATTTAATTGTACTAATTATTAATTATTAATTTTAATTTATCAAATGAATACAAAACTCAAGGTATCTAAAGTCTCAAAAATTTACCCAGGTTGTATAGCAAACGATAATGTATCTTTAGATTTTGAAAGTGGAAAAATTTACGCTTTGTTAGGAGAGAATGGTGCGGGTAAGTCCACTTTAGTAAAAATATTGTCAGGTGTAATTAATCCTGATGAAGGTCAAATTTTCTTAAACGATAAACTCCTTAAACTTGCTTCGCCCAAAGATGCCAAAAATAATAATATAGGAATGGTTTTTCAACATTTTAATCTTTTTGAAACACTGTCGGTTTTTGAAAATTTAAGCATCGATAGTGAAAAAAATAATGATCAATTAAGAATTCTAGTTAATAATATTCTAAAAAAATATAATTTCAAAATTGACTTAGATGTTCCAATTTTAAATCTTTCTGCAGGTCAAAAACAGAAGGTTGAAATTGTAAGATGTCTGATAAGAAATCCAAAAGTATTAATAATGGACGAGCCTACCTCTGTTTTAACAGAGCAAGAAACAGAAGACCTATTTTTGTCGTTAAAAAAATTTTCTAAAGAAGGAATTTTAATTATTTATATTACTCACAAATTAAAAGAGGTTTTGTCGTTATGTGATGAAGTTGCTGTAATGAGAAAAGGTAAAGTTGTATCTATAAGTAGAACAGTTGATGAAGAACTATCAAGTTTAGCAAATAAAATGATTGGAGAAAGTTTAAACAAAATAAAAAAAATGACTTCAAATAATTTAAGTGGAGAACAAATTTTGAGGGTTTCAAGGCTAAATTTTAATAGTGAGGATCCATACGAAGTTAATTTAGTAGATATAAATTTTACTCTTAATAAAGGAGAATGCCTTGGAATAGCAGGCATATCAGGAAACGGCCAAAATGAATTATTTCAAATTTTAAGTGGTGAGACACTATCAAATAGTGGTTCTATTAAGTTTAGAAGTAAAGAAATTGGCAAATTAAACCCAAAGGAAAGAAGGGAATATTTAATGGCCTTTTCACCTGAAGATCGAATATCCCAAGCAGCTGTTCCTTCATTAAAAATTTATGAAAACGTAGCACTTAATAATTTTAAAACCTCTAATTTTTTTGAAAAAGGTCTTTTTAATGAAAGAAAAATTAAAGATCACTCAAAAAAAATTCTATCAAATTTTTCAGTAAATACGGATAATGTTAATCTTAGAAGTCAATTTTTATCTGGTGGAAACCTTCAAAAATTAATTTTAGGGAGAGAATTAATTACATCACCGGAGTTATTAATATGTTTTAATCCGACCTGGGGTCTAGATGTTGGAGCAATAAATTATATTCACCAAACACTTTTAAAAATAAATGAGCAAGGAAAATCTATAATCCTTATTTCAACAGATAATGATGAGCTTCTACAACTCAGTGATAGAATTTCAGTAATTAATAAAGGTAAGCTCTCAAAAATAATGAGTGCTAAAGAGGTTAATCCTGAAAAGTTGGGACTTTTAATGGGTGGAGGGTTAGTTGATTAAAATTGAAAGACGTAATGAGACTTCAAATTTAATTTATTTTTTAACCCCTGTGCTTGCAATTTTTTTGACCTTAGTAACAGGGGCAATTATATTTTATCTGCTTGGTTTTAAACCTTTAGAGGCTCTAAAATTTTTTTTTGTTACACCCATTTCAGATTTATATGGTCTAAGTGAGCTTCTTGTAAAAGCAACCCCACTTTGTTTGATAGCTATCGGTTTATCTTTTTGTTTTAAAAGTAATAACTGGAATATTGGAGCAGAAGGACAATTAACATTTGGGGGAATTGTTGGTGGAGGTGTTGCCTTGTTATTTTATAATCATGAGGGTGTTTATGTTTTACCTTTAATAATCTTGGCAGGTGCATTTGGTGGAATGGTATTTGCAATGATACCTGCAATTTTAAAAATTTATTTTAATACTAATGAAATATTGGTTAGTTTGATGCTTGTTTATGTATCTAAACTATTATTAGATTATCTTGTTGTTGGTCCTTGGAGTAACCCAGAGGGATTTAACTTTCCTGAGACAAGACAATTTAGTGACTCTGCTAGATTACCTATTTTATTTGAGGGTCTTCGAATTCATGCTGGAATTTTTATTGCTCTCGTCAGTGTTTTTTTAGCTTGGGTTGTTTTATTTAAAACCTATTTAGGTTTTCAAATTAAAGTTTCAGGATTAAGTTTGAAGACTGCGAAGTATGCAGGTTTTAAAGGTAGAAAAATGATACTACTAGTATTTATGGTTAGCGGTGCATGTGCTGGTCTTGCAGGAGTTGGTGAAATCACCGGTCCTATAGGACAGCTACATAGAATGATTTCACCTGAATATGGATTTACAGCAATAATTGTTGCTTTTTTAGGTCGTCTTAATCCAATTGGTATTGTATTTGCATCTTTAATTGTAGCGCTGACTTACTTAGGTGCTGAAACAGCACAAATATTTTTACAAGTACCAAAATATACAGGACAAGTATTTCAAGGAATGATTCTATTTTTTCTTCTTGCATCTGATTTCTTACTTTTTTTTAGAATAAAACTTTCAGGATTTAAAAAATATGAATATTGATATTAATTTTCTCGGAATTCTAATTGGGGCTATTATGGCATCCTCTGTTCCTCTAATACTTGCAGCCTCAGGAGAGCTTATAACAGAGAGATCTGGAGTATTAAATTTAGGTGTTGAAGGAATGATGATAATAGGTGCAATTTCAGGTTTCGCATTAATGGTAATTACTGATAATTTATTTTTAGCAATAATTGGATCTATGCTTTCTGGTTTATTATTATCTTTTATATTTGGATTTCTCACTCAATCGCTTTTAACAAATCATGTAGCGTCAGGACTTGCACTTACCATTTTTGGTATTGGTTTATCTGCAATGATTGGAAAAGATTTCGTAGGAATACCCGGAAAGGAATTTCCTTTGTTGTTTGTAAATCTAAAAGAAGCAATCCCTTTGTTTGGGCCTATTTTTTTTGGACATTCAATCGTTTTTTATTTTGCGTTCTTACTTCCTTTTGGAACTAACTATTTTTTGAGGAAAACTAAAATTGGCTTGATTGTAAGAGCGGTGGGAGATTCCCCTGTATCTGCAGCTAATCAAGGTATTAACGTCTTACTAGTAAGGTATTGTTGTATTCTTTATGGAGGAGCAATGTGTGGCTTGGGAGGGGCTTATCTTTCACTTATTTATACTCCTCAGTGGATTGAAAATATGACTGCTGGTAGAGGCTGGATAGCACTAGCGTTGGTAGTTTTTGCAACATGGAGCCCTCTTAAAGTTTTAGCTGGGGCAATTATATTTGGAGGTATAACTATTCTTCAGTTGCATATGCAAGCCATGGGGATAAGAATTCCAGTTCAATTTTTAAGTGCATTACCATATATAATGACAATTGTTGTTTTGGTAATAATTTCTCGTGACAGTAGAAAAATAAAACTTAATACTCCTACTTCATTGGGGCAAATCTTCTATAAGGAAAAGTGATGTTAGCTATTCCAAAATAAATATTTTTTTTTAAGAAAATTTGTTTAGGCTACAGAATCATTAATTATAAATTTAAAGGGGAAATAAAATGTATAAATATTTTTTAAGATTATTAGCATTAGTGTTACTTTTGCTTGGATTTAGCATGAACGCAAATGCTGAATTTAAAGTTGGTTTTGTTTATGTCGGTCCAACAGGAGATCATGGTTGGACATACCAACATGATGAGGGAAGAAAAGCAGTTGAAGCTGCTGGAATAAAAACTACTTATGTTGAAAGTGTTCCAGAGGGTGCTGATGCTGAAAGGGTGATTAGACAATTAGCTCAATCTGGTCATGATCTTATTTTCACAACAAGTTTTGGATATATGGATCCGACCAATAAAGTGGCTAAAGATTTTCCAAATGTAAAATTTGAGCACGCTACTGGTTACAAAAGAGAGCACTCAAATGTTTCCACATATTCTGCGAGATTTTATGAAGGCAGAACTCTTTTAGGGCACATGGCTGGAAAAATGACGAAAACAAACGTTATTGGATATATTGCATCTTTCCCAATTCCTGAAGTTATAAGAGGTATAAATGCAATGACTTTAGCAGCTCAAAAAGTTAATCCCAATATTAAGACTAAAATTGTTTGGGTTTTTACTTGGTATGATCCAGGAAAAGAATCTGAAGCAGCACAAGCTTTAATAGATCAGGGAGCAGATATTATAATGCAACATACTGACAGTACTGCACCAGTTCAAGTAGCGGAGAAAGCTGGCGTTTGGTCTTTTGGACAAGCTAGTGATATGCAAAGGTTTGCACCAAAATCAATTTTAACATCTATAATTGATGATTGGGCTCCATATTATGTTGAAAGATCTATTGCAGCAAGAGATGGTACATGGAAACAACAAGATACCTGGCATGGATTAAAAGAGGGGATGGTAGCAATGGCCCCTTATAATTCTGCAATGGGAAGTGGATTAGTTAAGGAAGTAGAAAAACTACAAAAAGACCTAGCTTCCGGTAAAGCCCATTCATTTACAGGTCCAATATATGATCAGAAAGGCAATTTACTTGTTGCAAAAGGTAAGGTCGCAGATGATGGAATGTTGGCAGGCATGAGCGTATATGTTAAAGGAGTTGAAGGAGATATCCCAAAATAATAATAGTGTAAGAAATAAAAGGTCAGCTTTAACTGGCCTTTTATTTTAGGTGTTTTTTATTTAATCCTTCAATATCAATTTCATCGTAATATTCGTAAGGTTGAACAATCCATGGATCACCATCTAATAATACTGGACAATAATCTGGTCTGAATATTGAGGATTTTTTCTTCCATAAACATGCTGTTCTAATCTCTTTTATATGACTTTTAATAGGCTGGTATTGGTTAAGCCAATCAATACTTTTATTTAGTGTTAAACCTGTATCAGATAAATCATCAACTAATAATATATTTTTGAAATCTTCATTTTTTGCAATTGCACTCATGTCTCTTGCAAAAATTAATTCTCCTTGTTGATCTTCAACAGTTACTCCAGAATAGCTCTGAATTACAACATAGGCTGTAGGAATTTTAAAAATTCGAGATAAAATATCAATTATTGGTGCAGCACCTCTCATAATACCTACAAGAACTGTGGGGTTATAATCTTTGTTAATTTGTATTGCTAGTTTTTCAACTATTTTAGTATACTCATTAAAGTTGATAATCAATTTCTCTGCCATGAAATTTATTATCATAATTAAAATTATTTAAAAAGGAGAAATCATGAAAGCATATTGGATAAGTTTATACTTAAAAGTAGATAATCAAGAAAATTTAAAAAAATATGCGGAGACTGTTACTCCAATAATAAAAAGTTATGGTGGTTTGCCTCTTGTTAGAGGAGGAAAACATACAACTTTTGACGGTGACGATTTTTTAAGAACCGTGGTTTGGGAATTTCCTAATTTCGAACAAGCATTAAAGTGTCATGAATCAAAAGAATATAAAGCTGGTTGGGCATTAGCAAAAAAAACAACTTTTAGACATATGCAAATAGTAGAGGGTTTTAGTACTGAATAGGTTCTGGATCAATACTTCTCCATAAGTACCACGTTGCTACTGAGCAATAAGGTGAAAATCTTTTTTTAAGAAGAGTTACAAATTTTTCTGGTGGTAAATATTTTTTCTTATAATTTTTAGAAATTGCTCTTAAAAGGCCAATATCTTGTACAGGCCAAATATTAGATCTATTATAAGTAAAAAGTAAAATCATTTCTGCTGACCATCTTCCAATTTGTTTTAATTGAGAGAGATAAACGATAGCCTCTTCATCACTCATATTCTTTATTAGTTTTGGATTAAAAGATTTATTCAAAGTCTTTTTTGCTAAATTCTTGATACCAGACACCTTTTGGCGACTTAGTCCACAACTTTTTAATTGAGGTATAGTTAATTTAGATACTATTTTTGGATTTATTCTATTATTACACTTTTTTTTAAATTTTAAAAAAACAGCGTTTGCAGCAGCAACACTAATTTGTTGACCAATAATACTTTTGCATAAAGAAAAAAATATATTTCTTCTAGAGGTAAGAATTATTTCTGACGGACTTCGATAGCTTTTAATCAATTTTGCTAATACTTTATCTTTTTTTGATAGGTAATTTTTTGCTTTTTTCCAATATTTTGGAACTTTAGTCATTTGTTGTTTTAGAAGTGATTATTTTTTTATTATAAATTTCTCTTCTAAAGATAATCAATGTTGATACAATTACTAATAATGCTCCAAGAAGTGTTTTATATGTGGGCACTTCTCCCCATATGAAGTAACCAAAGACAATAGCAAACAATAAAGCTAAATATTTTAGTGGAGTAACAAGAGAAACTTCAGAATATTTATATGATTGGCCTAGCCATAGATTAGCTACTCCACCAAAAATACCAACCAAAGATAAAAATATAAAATCCCTCAAACTTGGCATAACCCATCCTTGAGGAATACTTAAAAAACTTAATAAAGTAATTGATAAAGAAAAATAAAAAGAAATTAACCATACAGGTTCTGTTGTTGATAATTGTCTTAAAGTAATAGCTACGTAAGATAAACCAAGACAAAATATTACTGGAAAAACATAATAAATATTTAATTCGCTTATACCTGGCTCAGTAATAATTAATATCCCTATGAAACCAACTATCACTGCAAGCCATCTGTAAATCCCAACTTTTTCACTTAATAAAAATATTGATAGGATGGTTGTAAATATTGGTGCAGCAAATGAAATACTTACAACAGTTGCTAAAGGTAATTTTCTTAAAGCTATAAAAATTGCAACTAAAGCGACCAGGCCTGACATGCAACGTAAAAAATGCAAACCAGCTCTTTTTGTATAATAAAAATTATTAAGTCTCTCTTTAGGTATTATAAAGAAATAAAATAAAATCCCAAAAAATCCTCTAAAAAATAAAACTTGTCCTATTGGATAATCAACCGACCACTTAACAATTATATCCATTAATGAAAATGCACAAACTGACATAAACATGTACAAAAAACCCAATTGATTTTTACTTAGCATACGAATAATTTGTAAATTAATTTAAATCTTTATCAATGGAAATAGCGGTTTTAGCTCTTGGATGTTTTTGGGGACCTGAAATAAAATTCAGTAAAATTGATGGAATAATTAAAACAGAAGTTGGATACTGTGGAGGTGATAGCCAGCAGACTACTTATCAAGAAGTTTGCACCGGAGAAACTAATCATGCAGAGGTTGTCAAACTCGATTTTGACGAAAAAATGATCTCATTCGAGGAAATTTTAAATATTTTTTTTGATATTCATGATCCAACTACTTTAAATTCCCAAGGGCCTGACTTTGGAACTCAATATAGAAGTGAAATATTTTATTTAAATGATAATCAAAAAAAAATTGCTGAAAAGGTTTTGAATGAACTTAACAAGAAATTATCTGGTAGAGTTGTAACAAAAATTTCATTACTTAAAAATTATTGTGTTGCTGAGGAATATCATCAAAGATATTTGGAAAAAAGATAAATGTCTTTGGTAGAAACTGAATGGTTAGATAAGAATTTAGATAATTTAAAAATTATTGATTGCTCATGGCACATGCCTTTAACAGAAAGAAATGGTTTTGAGGAATACAAAACCAAGCACATACCTAACTCTATATTTTTTGATTTAGACTCTAATTCTAAAAAAGAAACAAATCTTCCTCATATGCTGGTTGATAAATATGATTGGGAAAAAATTGTTTCAAAAATGGGAATTAAAAATAATGATGAAATAGTAATTTATGACAACTCTGATGTAATAAGTTCGTGTCGATGTTGGTATAATTTTATTTATTTTGGACATGATCCAAAATTAGTTCATATATTAAATGGTGGTTTACAAAAATGGCTTAAAGAAAAAAAAATAACTACTGCTGATTTACCTTTAATAAATAGATCAAAATATAAGAGCTTAGAAAAAAAAGAATTAGTTAAAGATATGACAATGATAAATCAAAATATAATTAAACCCAATTTTAAAGTTATAGACGCTAGAAGCAGAGAGAGATTTGATGGAAAAGTTGCTGAACCCAGAAAAGGTTTAAAGAGTGGAAATATTAAAAATTCTTTTTGCATACCATATATCTCTTGTTTGAATGAAGACAAAACATTTAAAGATATAGCTGAGCTTAAAAAAATTTTTCATTCATGTTTAGATAGTACTACTGATAAGAATGTAGTTTTTTCTTGTGGATCTGGAGTTACTGCGTGTGTTTTGGCACTAGCTTATTCCTTAATAAATGATAGATATCTACCTTGCATTTACGATGGTTCTTGGGCTGAATACGGACTAATTTAGAAGTATGAAAAGATCTACAAAAACAATATCAATAATATTAATATTTTTTCTTGTTATTGCAGCTGTAATTATTTCAAGAACTTTAATAGCCAATCATTTTAAAAAAAAATTTAGTAAAATACCTCCTCCCGGAATAATAGTTACAGAGGTGATAAACAAAGAATTTTCAGAAAGAATTGAAACTTTTGGCACTGCAATTTCCAAAAAATCACAAACTTTCAAAATTAAAAAAGATGACCTCCTAGGTGATTTAGAGCTTAAAGATTTTGTAAAAAAAGGAGACAAATTGATTAAGTTAAAGAGTGGAGATATTATTGCGCCATTTAGTGGTGTACTTGGTTATACCGGGCTTACTGAAGACATTTTGGTCTCAAACAATATATTCATTATTACACTAGATGATAATTCTGAAATTTACTCAGATATAAAGATTCCTGAAAGTTACTCTACATCAATAAAAAAAGGACTTCCAGTAGATGTAAAATTATCAAGCTACAAAGATAAAGTTTTTTCTGGGGAAGTTGATTTTGTTTCAAGTAGAATAAATGCAGATACACGAAGTTTATTATCTAGAATTAAAGTAAATAATTCAAACCAAGAATTAATTTCAGGGTCGTTGTTGGAGGTTAGTATAAAGTTTAATTTAAGAAATTCATTAAGTGTGCCTGATACTAGTGTGATGATTGAAGGTGATAAATCATATGTTTATAAAATTAATGGTTCAAATGTTGCTAATAAAACTGAGGTAAAGACAGGTTTAAGAGGTGATAAAAGTATTGAGATAGTATCTGGACTTAATGAGGGGGAGACTATTGTAGCGGAGGGCCTTAAAAAAGTTAGACCTAATGGAAAGATTAAACCTATTACAAAATAAATGTTTATCACTGAATTAAGTATAAAAAGACCTGCAGTATCTTGGGTAATGTCCCTAATACTAATTATTTTTGGATTATTTGTATTTTGGAAATTGCCAGTTAGAGAGCTACCTAACGGTATTCAGCCACCTGTCGTTCAAGTTCAGGTAAACTATAACTCAGCATCAGCGTCAATAATAGATCAAGAAGTGACGCAAGTTGTTGAGGATGTAATAGGAGGTGCTGAAGGGATAAAGAATATAGATTCTAAATCTGAAAATGGCAGGAGTACAATTAATGTTGAGTTTGATACAAGTATAGATTTAGATAATGCAGCAAATGATATTAGAGAAAGAGTTGCAAGAGTTGTAGACAATTTGCCCGCAGAGTCTGAGCCCCCGCAAATATTAAAAAGAGCAGCAGGTTTCACTACAACAATGTGGTTATCGTTGTCCTCTTCTACTTGGAGTGATCTTGAATTAGGAGATTATGCAAAAAGATATTTGGTAGATCAATTTTCAAGTATAAAAAATGTTGGACGAATATTAGTTGGTGGTCTAAGAGAATTAAGTATTAGAGTTTGGATAGATCCAATTAAATTAGCAGCAAATGATTTAACAATAAATGAAGTTGAAGTTGCAATGCGGGGAGAAAATATTAGTCTTCCAGCTGGCACTCTTGAGGCAGATAACATTGATCTAACGCTTAATTTAGATAAATCTTATAATGATATAGACTCAATCAAACAATTACCGATTAAAAAGACTGGTAATAAAGTTATTTTATTATCTGATGTTGCAAATATTGAATTTGGACCTGTTTCAGAAAAAACTCTTTTTAAAGCTCAAACTAAAGATCAAATAAATTTGAAAACTGTAGGGATTGGTATTTATGCAAGAAGCGGTGCATCAACAGTTGAACTTTCTAAAGATATTAAAAAAAAAATAATTGAAATAAAAAAATCTTTACCTGAAGAATTGGACTTAAGGGTCTCATTTAATAGAGCTAACTATGTCGAGGCTGCAATTGAAGAAGTATACAAAACATTAGTTATAGCATTTATTTTAGTGGTTTTGATAATCTATTTATTCTTAGGGAATCTCAAAGCTGTAGTTGTGCCGGCTATCGCTCTTCCAGTAAGCTTAGTTGCATCTTTCTTGGGTATTTATATTTTTGGTTTATCAATAAATATCTTTGTACTTTTAAGCTTTATATTGGCCATTGGCATAATCACAGATGATTCCGTAATCATGACGGATGCAATTTATAGAAGAATAGAGAGTGGAGAAACACCACTTGTTGCAGCCTACAAGGGATCTAAACAAATATCCTTTGCGATAATTGCAACAACACTAATTTTGGTTGCAGTGTTTCTTCCACTAATATTTATTGAGGGAATTTCTGGAACATTATTTAAAGAAACTGCAATTGCTTTATCATTTTCAATAGTAGTTTCATCTTTTGTAGCACTAACACTATCACCAATGCTTGCTAGTAAATTTTTGAACAAGAAAAGCTCAAAAAAAATTTTTATACAAAAATTTGAGAAAATTTTTTTAAATTTTGCCAAATTTTATAAAGAAACTTTAGATGTTATTGTTCACAAAACTAATTCAGTTGTTATTTTTATAGTTCTCATAATTATTTCTTCTATCTTATTATTTAGTTTTTCAAAAAAAGAATTGTTGCCTATGGAAGATCGTGGAGCTTATTTAATTATAGGAGCTACTGACGAAGGAAGCTCATTTGAATACACCCAAGAACAGGCACAAAAAGTTGAGGCTAGGTTAATTCCACTTTTACAATCTGAAGATAGTCCTTACTCAAGATTTATTATGCGGGTACCTGGGTTCGGAAATTCGGCAAACTCGTTTAATAGTTTTATTATTATTGCTCTTTTAGATGATTGGAAAAAAAGAAAAAAAGGACAACAAGTAATCTTAAGAGAGGCAATTGGAAAAATTGTTACTCTCCCCCAAGCCCTAGCTTTTCCTATATCTCCACAGTCTATAAGAGTTTCTAATTACAATAAGCCAGTGCAGATGGTTATTTATGGTAATAGCTACGAAGAACTCGAAGAAATTCAAACACAAATAATTCGAAAAATTAGATCTAATAAAAACCTTTCAAGAATTGAGTCTGATTATAATAGAAATAAACCTGAGGTAAAACTAATAATAAACAAAAATAAAGCTAAAGATTTGGGAGTTTCAACAAAAGCTATAGGGGAGACTCTTGAAACTCTTTATGGCGGAAAAAAAATTACAACTTTTAATAAATTAGGTAAAGAGTATCCAATTATCTTCCAGCAATATTTGTCAGATAGAAGAAATAAAGAGGGAGTTTCAAAGATATTTGTTCGCTCTGACACAACTGGAAAATTAATATCACTTGCTAATTTAGTAAGCTTTAAGGAAGAAGGTTCTGCAAAGGAATTATCAAGATATAATAGACAAAGAGCAGTAACAATATCTGCAAATATTAATGAAGGTTATACATTAATTGAAGCAATAAGATTTTTTGAAGATGTAATGGAAAATTTAGCCCCAAAAAATCAAATTGCTTGGAAAGGAAAATCTGAGGAAATAAAAGAGACAAGTAATGAATTGTTTATAATATTTGTTTTATCTTTACTTACTGCTTATTTGGTAATGGCTGCAACTTTTAATTCTTTTATTCATCCATTTATAATTGTTTTAACCGTTCCACTAGCAATATTTGGTGGTTTAGTTTTCATATTATTTTTAAACAGCTCTGTGAATATTTTTTCTCAAATTGCTCTAATCATTCTTATAGGTATCTCTACAAAAAATAGTATTTTAATTGTCGATTATGCCAATCGAATAAGAACTACAGGAAAAAATATTGAGTCAGCAGTTAAAGAGGCATGCTCAGTAAGGTTTAGACCAATCATCATGACATCTTTAAGTACTATGATTGCAATGATGCCTCTTGTTATAGGAAACATTGGACCGGGTGCTGGTGAGGGTTCAAGATTGGCTGTGGGTTCAACTATTCTAGGTGGAATGATTATTTCAACATTTTTTACATTGTATATTACTCCATCTATGTACTTAGCTTTAGCTAGAAATACAAAGAGAATAGATGAAGTTGATTTAGAACTAAAAAAAGAATTATCTAAAAAATGATATATTTATTTTTACTAAGAGATTTACTGCACTCTGATAATTGTCTCTTATAAAGACCAGCTTGTTTTTTTACTTTTTTGGCTAATCCAATTACCTTCTTATTCTTTTTATAATGTTTAAAATTCCCCCAACCCTCATGGTAAGCAAGATACTGCTTGAAAGCATCTTTTTTTGAAATATTTAAAATTTTTTCTGATTTATTTGTATACCAACCAATAAAGTCTACACTATCTTTAAATCTCGCTCTTGTGGCTAATTTATTTCCAGTCTCTTTTTTATATTGCTCCCATGTTCCTTTAACAGCTTGTGAGTAACCGAATGAACTTGACGGTCTTTTATAAGGGATAACTCTAAAAATTTTTTGTCTTGAAGGTTTTGCTAACCAATCAAAGTCCGACTCCATTTTTATAATTGCAAGTTGAATATAAATCGGGGTGCCCCATTTTTTTTCAACTTTTTTTGTGTGCTTATACCAAAAGTATCTCTCATTAAATATTGAGCAACTATTTGAAGTGTTTGATGGAATTGATGAACAACTTGTTAACAAAAAAAAAAATAAAATAATTAATTTATTTTTTAAATAAGCCATATTTATTTATAATTTTCTTTATGAAAATTACAACTATCACTCCCAGTATATTTCCGAAAAGGTCTTGCCATTGAAAACTTCTTTGAGGTATTAATAAGTGAAAAACTTCTAAAATTATTGATAATACTAGCAAGTAAATTATTAATATTTTAGTTTCGTTAAATCTATAAAAAGTAAGAAAACCTATCATTGATAACAAAATGAAGACATAAAAATGATTCGATGATATTATAAAGTCATGTGTTATTTGAGGTTGCATTTTAATATCACCATGTAGAAGAAAGCCAATCAAACTACCTGGAAAAATATATAAAAAAATCAGACAAAAGTTCAAAAAGTAAAAAATTATTTTATTTTTGGAAAAAAATTTTAACATTAATTATATAGTTTTATTTATAAATATATTTTAAAAATATAGCATGAGTTTTTTAATTCTTGTAAGACATGGACAAAGCACTTGGAATCTTGAGAAAAAATTTACAGGATGGGTTGACGTAGATATTACAGAAACAGGCAAATCTGAGGCTAAAAAAGCAGGTCAACTTATTAAGGATCAAAACCTCGAGATTAATTTTTATTATTCATCTGTTCAATTAAGAGCAAAACATACCCTAAAAATTATAAAAGAAATTTTAAATGACGAAAAAGAATTCAAATCTGCCTGGCAGCTTAACGAGAGACACTATGGAGCTCTTACTGGCTTAAATAAGATAGAAATGGCTAAAAAAATTGGTGAAAAGAAAGTGCACGAGTTTCGTAGATCTTGGGATATGAAACCAGATGCCCTAAGTAAGGAAAGTCCATACCATCCTAGTAACATAAGTATTTATAAAAATGTTCCTGAGGAGCTTATTCCAAGCACAGAGTCTTTAAAAGATACCTACGACAGAGTAGTTAAATTTTTTAAAGAAGAAATACAAGAAAAATTGAGAGATACTAATATCTTAATTTCTGCCCATGGCAATTCTATTAGAGCTTTATGCAAAAAACTTTTTGAATTAGATAACAATCTGATTTCAAATCTAGAAATACCTACAGGAAATCCTTTATTGATAAAGTTAGATAATAGTTTGAAAGTCACAAAATGTGAGTATCTTGATAAAGAGAGGGCTAAAGATCTTTTAGTTTTTTGAAAGTTTCTAAATTAGTTAAATGATAGAATTTATTTAAGCTTTCGTATCCATTAAGTTGATTCTTGTTTTGTAATTCTTTCCATACTTCTAAAATTGAAAAGTTTTTCATATTGTAATTTTCAAACAAACTTTTATTGAAAATTTTACAACCAATATAAATAAAATTATTATCTTCACCTTTTTTCAATAAATTATCTTTTAATTTAAAGTCTCCGTTAAAACTCTTATCAAAACTTAATTTCTTATCTGCAACTAAAAGAATGCAATTCAATTTATTAGAAAAATAAAAATCTTGCATTTCATTTATTTCATTTACGTATTTATAGTTCCACAAGGTGTCAGGATTAAAAACTAAAAAATCTTGATCTGTAGTATCTTTTACTAAATTCATTATACCACCGCCTGTATCCAAAATATTCTTTCCATCTTCTTTAATCTTAATATCTACTTCAAAGTTTTTCATTTTAATAAATTCATTTATTTGATCTCCAAGGTGAAATGTATTTATGAAAATTTTTTTTATACCAAGTTTGGAAATTACATTAATACAGTTTTCTAAAATTGTAATATTTTTAATTTTCAGCAAAGGCTTTGGAGTTTCAAGAGTTAGGGGATTCAGTCTTTTACCAAAACCTGCACATAATATTAATGCAGTTCTAATTCTCATTTAATTTTTTTTTCAAAATTTTGACTTAATAATTTTTTTAAATCAAAGAATACTCCGCTTTCTTTAATACGTATATTTATTAATTCCCATGTATATGGAATTAATTTAATATACTTTTTTTTTCTATCTCTTAAAGATAAACGTGTAAAAATTCCAATTATCTTAAGATTTCTTAAAACTGACAATATTTCAAAATCATTTTTAAATTTATTTTTTATCAAATTTTTTTGTTTTTTAAGGTAGTAATCATAAACTTTTTTTTTAAATGATTTTGATGTCTTAAATCTTACATCATCAATTAGAGATGCTAAATCGTATGCCCTATTTCCAATTAAAGCATCTTGACTATCTATAACTCCTATTTCATCCCGGACTAGCATAAGATTTGATACATGAAAATCTCTATGGACAAACACATCGTTTTTTAAATTTAATTTTGATATCAATTCTTTGATTACTTTATTGAATTTTTTTGAAAAAGTTTTTTTTTTATAACTTTTTAGATTTTGCTCTGCATACCATTTGCTAAATAAATTGGTCTCATTGATTAAAATTTTTTCTTTATATTTAGGAATATGATAAATCTTATTTTTAAAAATTGTTGTATTTCTATTCTTTATTAATTGTATCCTGCACAACAAATTTATTATTTTTTTAAAATATGAAAGTTTATTTACGTTTTTTTTTTTCAAAATTTCAAATAATGTGTGGTCACCAAAATCCTGAATTTCAATATAGTTTTTATTGTAATTTTCTTTAAATAATTTTGGAGCTAAAATTTTATTTTTATTTAATATTCTATTAATTGCTTCATAAATAATTAAATTTTTAAATTTTTCTTTTTTTGCAAAGACTATTATAGAATTAATGCTTTTGCTTTTTTTTCTGTAAAAATCTCTGAAAGATGCATCACCCTTTATTTTTTTTAAATTTTTCATCAAAAATTATAAGTTTAGACCTTTAATTTGTACTGATCTTTTTTGATAATCATCTTCATATTTAAAAAATAATTCTATCAATTTTTCAGGTTTTTTTTGAATAATCTCTGGCCATTCTACTAATGTAACTGTATTTGAATTATCTTCGAATAAACCCAGATTCTTTAATTCATCATCGTTTTTTATTCTATATAAATCATAATGATTTATGACAAATTTATTCACATCATATTGGTTTAAAAGATTAAATGTTGGGCTTGTCACCTCAGTAATTTTCATTTTATTCTTTTGCTGAAAGGCATTCACGAAATATTTTATAAAAGTAGTTTTGCCTACTCCCATTTCACCATATACAAAAACCATATAATTTGGTTTAACTTTAGTTAAAAAATTCTCAGCAAATTCTTTGGTATCTTTTTCAGAGTTTAAAATTATTTTTTCACTGTTAGTAGCGATAAGCATTTGGTTTGAATGGACCATTAACTCCGACACTTATATAATCTGCTTGATCTTTAGACAATTTAGTTAACTTTGCGCCAACTTTCTTTAAATGTAGAGTAGCAACTTTTTCATCTAAATGTTTTGGCAAAACATATACTTTATTCTCATAATTTTTGTGATTGTTCCAAAGTTCTATTTGAGCAATTACTTGATTGGTAAATGATGCACTCATCACGAAGCTTGGATGACCAGTTGCACATCCTAGATTGACTAGTCTGCCCTCCGCTAAAAGAATTATTCTTTTCTTACTTGGTAATTCGATTTCATGGACTTGAGGTTTAATCTCAGTCCATTTATAATTTTTTAAAGCATCAACCTGAATTTCATTATCAAAATGACCAATATTACATAGTATTGCTCTATCTTTCATTTCTCTCATATGATCAGCAGTAACAATATCTTTGTTACCAGTAGCTGTAACGATAATATCAGCTTGACCTATAGCATCCTCCATTAAAACAACCTCATAACCTTCCATAGCCGCTTGTAGTGCACAAATTGGATCTGCTTCAGTGACCAAAACTCTAGCACCACTTTGTCTGAGTGAGGCGGCGCTACCTTTTCCCACATCGCCAAAACCTGCCACAATAGCGACTTTTCCGGACATCATTACATCTGTTGCCCTTCGTATTCCATCTACTAAACTTTCTCTACAACCATAAAGATTATCAAATTTTGATTTTGTAACGGAGTCATTAACATTTATAGCTGGAACTAACAGTGATTTATCTTTTTCCATTTTATTAAGTGCTTTAATTCCAGTTGTAGTTTCCTCAGAGACGCCTTTAACATCTTTTAATAAATCTTTATATTCTTTATGCATTATTGCAGTAAGATCGCCTCCATCATCTAAAAGCATGTTCGGTTTCCAGTCTTTATTTCCTATGATTGATTTTTTAATACACCATAGATATTCCTCTTCTGTCTCACCTTTCCAAGCATAAACAGGTATTCCTGCTTTAGCTATAGCAGCAGCTGCATGGTCTTGAGTAGAAAAAATATTGCACGATGACCACCTTACTTCTGCACCTAAATTGGATAATGTTTCAATCAAGACTGCTGTTTGAATAGTCATGTGCAAACAACCAATAATCTTTGCACCTTTAAGGGGATATTTCCCTCTATATTCGTCTCTTAATGCCATCAATCCAGGCATCTCACTTTCAGCTATTGAGATTTCCTTACGTCCAAACTCTGCTTGAGATATATCTTTAACTTTAAAATCTGCCATGTTGTTGACCTTCTAACAACAAAGTTTTGATTAATCAATAGAACTTTATAACATTGGAAAAATGACTTCCATTCTTGCGCCCTTTTTGTCGGTTCGATTTGATGCTTTAATAGAACCATTATGTAGATCAACTAAATTTTTAACAATATTCAATCCTAAACCAGAATGTTGGCCGAATTTATCTGGCCTATTACTGTAAAATCTCTTGAAAATTTTATTTGTATCTTTCTCCTTAAATCCATTCCCTTCATCCAAAATATCAATATTAATTTTTTTGTCCTCTGATTGAGACACTTTAACAATTATATTCTTATTATCCTCACTAAAAGATATTGCATTATCTAAAAGATTTGCAATTATTTGTTCTATTCTATTTTCAATACCGTTAATGAAGTAATTTTTCTTACCATCATTTTCAAAAGAAATTTCTATTCCTCTTTTCACTTTGTAAATATTGTTAAAATCGTCAACAACAGACTTTATGATAGGTTCAATATCTAATTTTTTTATTTTTTCTTTACTTAAAGCCACCTCATCTTTTAGCATTTGAGAATAATCTGTTATTAATCTCTCTATTCTCTGAACATCATGACTTAAGATATTTAACAATTTTACTCTTTGATCTATATCATTTGTATCTTGTAGAATTTCTGATGCGCTTTTAAGAGAGGCTAATGGATTTCTGATCTCGTGTACAAGATCTGTCGAAAAATTCTCAGCTTGTGAAATTCTTTTCTGTAATTCTAAAGTCATATCATCTAGAGAACTTGAGAGTAATCCAAGTTCATCATTTCTGAGTTTTAAATTTTCAATGTTCGTTATTTTTAAATTTTTTTCTTTAATTGTTTTTGTGTAAGTGACTAAATTTTTAATTGGTTTTAAAAAATATCTATTTAAAACAAATGAAAAAATTAAGATTACTATTCCAACAGCTATAGCTGTCCTGATAGCAAATGTTTTTCTTTCGTCAATGGCAGCTTTAATATCATTTGCGTTTTCGCTAATTGCTAGATATCCAATATTTTTATCGTTTTTAATTACATTTTTAATAGTTGTTAGTTTGAATTTATTAAATTCATCTTCGGTAAACGTAAAAGGTATCCCATAATTTTTAGACCCAGCATAATTAGACAAGATATCTTTTAGTGATACATTGTTTTCACTATCCATATTTATATTCTTATCCTCTGTAATTTCTTTTTTTTTATCTTCGTTCAATATATCTAATTCTATTATATCTAATCTTGTAGAAAATGATCTTGGGTCAAGATCTAACGTATCTGTGTCCCCAATTAAGTTTAATTCATTATCAAAAAAAATAACTCTATCTAAATTTTGAAAAAGAAATCTTGTAGAAAACAAAAATTTTCTTATATCCTCCTCGATAAACTTAACGTTAAGTCTATTAAGATTATCAATAGTGTTGTTTATAATTTCGATGTGATTAGAAGATTTTTTCTTTATTAAATTTGGCTGAACATTTTCCAAGTATACAAATGTAAATAATCCAATTATTGTAAAAAAAATTAAGTTTATGAATAAAAATTTTTTTAATATTGACAAATTTTTAAGAAAGTTGCTTAACATTAGCTAACATTCCACCTATACCCACTTCCATATCTAGTCTCAATAGCTGAAAAATCTGGATCAACTTTTTTAAATTTTTTTCTTATTCTTTTTACATGACTATCAATCGTACGGTCCTCAATATCTGTATCCTCTCTATATGCAATATCCATTAACTGAGCTCTTTCTTTTATTATACCAGGTCTTTTTGCTAATTCTTTAACAAGTAAAAATTCTGTGGTAGTTAATTTATCAGGCAATTGTTTGCCATTCCATTCACATTCCAATTGTGACGGATCTAATTTTAATTTTCCATGGGAGATAATACTCTTATTCTCTTCAATAGTATCTTTTGTATCTTTTTTTCTTAATTGAACTCTAATTCTCTCAATTAATACCTTTATTGAGAAACCTCCAGATTTTTTAACGAAATCATCTGCTCCTAACTTTAATCCAAGCAATTCATCTATTTCATCATCTTTAGAAGTTAAAAATATCACTGGCA
>CABZPS010000008.1 GCA_902527635.1 uncultured Pelagibacteraceae bacterium
CCGAAATTTGTTTATAATTTATCTTTAGTTGCAGAAAATTTTTATTTTAACAAAAATTATATTGATTCAAAAAAGATTTTAAAAAATTTTGATAAAGAGGATGATCTTTATTATTGGTTTCGTATTAAGAAAGAAGCACAATTTTTGGCTGAAAAAGATGATAATAAAGCAAAATCAATTAAATTTATCACCTACGAGTTCAAAAAAATGAAAGAGCATAATAATAAAATGATGTTTGACCTTGCAAACTTTTACAGATCATCAAAAGATTACGAAAATGCAATTAAGTATTATTCTAAGATAATAAATAATTTGAAAAAAAATAATGACGTTAAGGCTGACCTTCTTTACAGACGAGGTGGAAGTTATGAAAGAATAGGGGATTATACAAAAGCTGATGAAGATTTGTTGCAGTCTCTTAGCATAGTTAAAGATGATGCTTATGTTTTAAATTATTTAGCGTATTCATGGCTTGAAAGAGATTATAAAATAGACGAGGCTCTTCAGATGCTTGAGGTCGCCTATCAACTGGAAAGTGATGATCCATATATAATTGACTCAATTGGTTGGGCTTATTATTTAATTGATGATCACTCTAAAGCAGAAAAATTTTTGCGAAGAGCAGTGGAATTAATGCCGTACGATCCAATAGTAAACGATCATTATGGTGATATTTTATGGAAATTAGATCAAAAAATTCAAGCAAGATACTTCTGGAAAAACGTGCTTAAAATGGAAAAAGCAGATAAAAAAATTAAAGATAAGATTAACTCAAAATTAGTTAGAGGTATTGAAAAATTGTGATTTATGAGATTAGAAAAGATTAAATCACATGCTAAAATAAATTTAGCATTAAATGTTTTGGGCAAATCATCAAAATTGCACAAAATAGAGAGCCTTGTCGCTTTTATAAATGTTTATGATCTTATTTTAATAAAAAAGATAAATAAAAAAAACCATATAATCAAATTTATTGGAAAATTTTCTAAAAACATTAAATCGAACAATAGCGTGTCCAAATTACTAAGGATTCTTGAAAAAAAAAAATTGTTACATGAAAAATTTTATATCAAAATTATAAAACAAGTACCCCAAAAATCTGGTTTAGGTGGAGGCTCTATGAATGCTGCCAGTATCCTTAATTATTTTATTAAAAAAAAATTTTTCAAGTTAAGAAAAAAACAAATATTCTCAATTACAGAAGATATTGGCTCAGATGTAATTTTAGGACTATCAGATAGTTTTCAAGTTTTAACCTCAAAAAAACAAATTAGAGAATTTAAGAATTGTAAGAAATTATATACACTCGTTGTTAAACCTAATTTTGGTTGTTCAACAAGGAATATTTACGCAAATGTAAAGAATTTTGAAAAAGCTAAATTTAAAAAGTTAAGTAAAAGAATGTTTCAGTTAGAATCTCTAAAAAAAATGAGTAATTCCCTTGAGAAAATTGTTATTGCAAAGTACCCAGCTTTAAAAAAGATTAAAATATATTTATCTAATTTGGACAATCCAAATTTTGTAAGAATGACAGGGTCAGGATCAGCTTTCATTGCTTATTATAATTCTAAAAAACAATGCGACAATGCTAAAAGTAAATTTAGTAACGCTTATAAAAAATATTGGTGTATAAGTACAAAAACTATATAAATTTTATTTTTTTGTGTTATATCAATTCTATATTGGGGCGTAGCCAAGCGGTAAGGCACGGGTTTTTGGTACCTGCATCCTAGGTTCGAATCCTAGCGCCCCAGCCAAATATGAAAAACTTATTAGATAAATTGTTTTTTAGAAAAAATAATTTGAGTCACATTAGTTTAAAAATTAAAGATATTTCAAAAAAAACAAGTGTTTCTAAATTATTTTATGCCATTAATTCTCACTCAAGTAACAGTGAATTGAGATATGTCGGTGGTTGTATTAGAAAGATACTAAATAGCGAAATTGTTGATGACATCGATTTAGCTACAAACTTAGATCCAACAGAAGTTTGTTTGGCACTTGAAAAAAATAATATTGATTTTTATAAGAGCGGAATTGAATATGGAACCATAACAGCAGTGATTGAAAATAATAAATTTGAAATTACCAGTTTAAGAGAAGATATTTCTACAGATGGCCGTCATGCACAAGTCAGATTTTCTGATGATTGGAAAACTGATGCGTCACGGCGTGATTTTACTATAAATTCTATTTACTCAGACATAGAAGGAAATTTATTTGACCCATACAAAGGAATAGAGGATATTAGAAATGGTAAAATTAATTTTATTGGAGATCCAGAAAAGAGAATAAAAGAAGATTATTTAAGAATTTTAAGGTATTTGAGATTCTTTTTAAGTTACTCTAAGCACAAACATAATCCTGAAGTTGTTAAGTTTTTGAAGATGAACCTTAATGGTATTTCAAAGCTTTCAAAAGAAAGATTAATTGATGAACTAAAAAAAATTCTAAAACCAAAAGTATTAGTAAATTTATCAAAAGATAAGATAAGTTTAGAGATTTTAGTTACAATTTTTCCTGAGCTGCGAAATTTTAATGTTTTTTTAAGAATGACACCTAGTTTAAAAAATATTATCCATCAAATTGATTTTATCCTTATCATTTCATTATTGATCATTGATGATACTGATAATGTTGATTATTTCTTATATAAATTCAACCTTTCAAAAAATGATCAAAAAAGAATTCGAAATATTAATGACTTTTTTAAGAATAAAGTTAATTCAAAAACTTTCACAGAAAAAAGTTTGAATCTTTTATTTTATTATTCTGGTAGAAAGGCAGTAATTGATATTCTAAATTACAGAATATTTAGAAATAATAAAGCTGACAAGGTATTAATAGAATTAATTGATAAGTTTAAATCAAAAGTAAAGCCAACTATGCCATTTAAAGCAGATTTTTTAATGGCTAAATTCGAAATTCCTGAAGGAAAAATTTTAGGTGAAAAATTAAGATTAATTGAGGAAGCTTGGATTGAAAATAATTTTCAAATTTCAGATAAACAGATAGAAATGATAATCGAGAATTAAATATATTTCACATCTTTGATTTCAAAGTTTTTTTTACCAGCAGGGGTATCAATCTCCACAAGATCATCTTTATTTTTTCCAATCAGCCCTTTTCCCATCGGGGATTGAAAATAGATTAATTTGTTTTTTAAGTCCGCTTCATCTTTTCCAACAATCTTATAACTTATTTTTTCGTTTGTATCTAAATTCTCTAAAAAAACTGTTGATCCAAAAATAACCTTACCTTCATTATTTAACTTTTTAACATCAATTACATTAGCTCTAGCGATAATGTCATTAATTTCTGTAATTCTACCCTCATTATGAGATTGTTCCTCTTTAGCAGCATGGTATTCAGCATTTTCTTTAAGATCTCCATGTGAGCGTGCCTCTGCAATCGCAGCAACAATTTTAGGGCGTTTTTTTTCTTTTAAAAAAGTTAGTTCTTCCTTAAGTTTATTTAAACCATTTATAGTAATTGGCTCTTTATCCATCTTATTTCCATTTTGCAATTGGTGGAAGTGACATAAAAATACCCTCAACATTTCCACCAGTTTGTAATCCAAACTTTGTTCCTCTATCATAAAGCAAGTTAAATTCTGTATACCTACCTCTTTTAATGTATTGCATCTCTTTATCTTTCAAAGTCCATTTTTTTTTCAATTTTTTTTTGATGATTTTTTTAAAGATCAATTCGAATGTTGTACCCACATCTCTAACGAATTTAAAGTCTTTCTCAAAATCATTTTTTTTATAATCAAAGAAAATTCCTCCAATACCTCTTGGCTCTTTCCTATGAGGTAAATAAAAGTATTCATCACACCATTTTTTATATTTTGGATAAAATTTTTTGTTATGATGATTACACATTTTTTTCAAAATTTTATGAAATTCTTTTCTCTCTTTTTCATCTTTTTTAGATGGAGTAACATCCATGCCTCCACCAAACCAATCGTAAGATGTACAAATATATCTCGTGTTAAAATGCATAGCAGGAATTAGTGGATTTTTCATATGCATTACCACAGAAATACCTGAAGCCCAAAAGTTTGGATCTTTCTGAGCACCTGGAATTTTTTTTTGAAAATATTTTGGGAATTTTCCATAAACTTTTGAAAAATTTACTCCCACTTTGTCAAACACTTTTCCATCTTGAAGTATTTTATATTCACCACCGCCCTCATCTTTAGTTTGATTTTTTTTCCACACAGTTGATTTAAATTTAACTTTATTTTTTTCAAGTTCACTCACACTATGACAGATAGATTTTTGTAAAGTTTTGAACCAGTTACTTGCTAAGTCTTTTCTAATTTCAAGGTCCATATTAAATTAGGTTAGTTTGTCTTAAACTTTCAGCTAAAACAATTGATACTGAGGAAGAAATGTTTAGTGAGCGTTTATTATCTTTCATCGGTATTTTTAACTTATTTTTAATTAAACTGTGGAGTTTTTGTGGAACCCCCGCACTTTCTCTCCCAAATAAAATTGTATCAGACTTTTCAAATTTGAATTTAGTATAAGAAACCTTAGCTTTTGTTGTCATTAGCACAATTCTATGATTCTCTTTATTCTCATAAAATTGGTCAAAGCTTTGATAAAACTTAATTTCTTTACTATCCATATAATCCATTACAACCCTTTTAAATCTCTTGTCACTCAACAAGAAGCCACATGGCTCTATAATTTCCAATTCTACCCCAAGACAGGCACAAGTTCTAATTATAGCTGCAGTATTTTGTGGAATATCAGGTTCAAATAGAGCAATTTTTGGCCCTCTATATATTGAATTATTATGTGTCATTCTTTCAGTAGTAAATTGAATATTTTATATTATATGAAACATATATTTAAGTAGAAAAAATCTATTTAGAGTATATTTAATTATATTTAAAAAATGTCTGAAAAAAAAACTGAAAGAAGAGATTTCCTATTTACGGCCACAGCAGCAGTTGGTGCCGTCGGTGTAGGAGCCACAGTTTGGCCGATGATAGATCAAATGAATCCAGATGCTTCTGTGAAAGCTCTAGCCAGCACAGAAGTAGATGTTAGTTCACTGAACCCAGGTAAAACCATTACGGTTCTATGGAGAGGTAAACCTGTTTTTATTAGAAGAAGAACCCCAGATGAAATTGATGAGGCAAGAGCTGTTAAATTAGATGATTTAAAACATCCTGAAAAAGATGAGGATAGAGCAAAAAATCCTGAGTGGCTTGTGATGTTAGGCGTATGCACACATTTAGGATGTGTGCCTCTAGATCAAAAAGGTGATTACAATGGTTGGTTTTGCCCTTGCCATGGATCTCATTATGACACTTCAGGAAGAATTAGAAAAGGACCGGCACCTACAAACATGGAAATTCCTAAATATGAATTTGTTAACGCTAATACAATTAAGATTGGATAAAAACTATGAGTGATCACGAATATATACCGAAGTCAAATTTTGGGAAATGGTTCAATGATCGATTGCCATTATTAACTTTAGCAAATCATCTTACAGATTATCCAACACCAAAAAATTTAAATTACTGGTGGACATTTGGTGGTATTTTAACTTTTTGTTTAATTACCCAAATAGTTACCGGTTTAGTTCTTGCTATGCACTATATTGCTCATGCTGATATGGCATTTGATAGTGTGGAACATATTATGCGAGATGTGAATTATGGATGGTTGATAAGATACATTCATGCAAATGGAGCATCAATGTTTTTTTTAGCTGTATACATACATATATTTAGATCCTTGTTCTACGGATCTTATAAAGCACCAAGAGAAATAATATGGATTATAGGTATTATTATTTATCTACTAATGATGGCAGCTGCTTTTATGGGTTACGTACTTCCTTGGGGACAAATGAGTTTTTGGGGAGCAACTGTTATTACAAACTTGTTTAGTGCAATTCCATTAGTAGGCGAAGGTATTGTAACATGGTTGTGGGGAGGGTATTCTGTTGATAATCCAACATTAACAAGATTTTTTACTCTTCATTATTTAATTCCTTTTTTAATTTTAGGTTTAGTTGTTCTACATATATGGGCATTACATGTTCCAGGTAATAATAATCCCATTGGTATAGATGTTAAAAAACCTTCTAAAGATACTGTTCCTTTTCATCCTTACATAGTAATAAAGGATGCTTTTGCTTTATTAATGTTTATGATTGTTTTTGCTTTTTTTGTTTTTTATACACCAAATATTTTAGGTCACGCAGATAACTATATAGAAGCAAATCCGCTAGTTACACCTGCGCACATTGTTCCTGAATGGTATCTATTGCCTTTTTATGCAATATTAAGATCAGTGCCAGACAAACTAATGGGGGTTATAGCAATGCTATCAGCTATTTTTATCTTAGCAGCTTTACCTTGGTTAGACACCTCAAAAATAAGATCAGCAGTATTTAGACCTTTATATAGACAATTTTATTGGATCCTTGTAGCTGATGTTTTAATTTTAGGATACGTAGGAGCGATGCCAGCTGAAGGCTTATACTTACTTATTGCTAGGGTAGCGACCGCATATTATTTTTTACATTTTTTAGTTATTTTACCTATTTTAGGGTTTAAAGAGAGAACTTTACCAGTTCCACTTAGCATAACAGAACCAATTTTAGGTGGATCTTCAAATTTAGCAGCTGCCAGAGATGATAGTAGGTTAGAAAAGTTAAAGTGAAGAAATTTTTAAATTTATTTTTTTACATAATTTTTTCAATCTCTTTTTTGCCTAGTGCATTTGCTGCAGAAAAAGTGGAATACTTAACTACTGATTGGAGTTTTAAAGGTCTATTCGGCAAGTTTGATAGAGCAGCTTTGCAAAGAGGTTACCACGTTTATACTGAAGTATGTTCCTCTTGTCATTCAATGAAATACTTAAGTTATAGAAATTTAGCCCAAGAGGGAGGCCCTGAATTTACTGAGGCTGAGGCGAAAGCAATTGCAGCCTCTTTTGAGGTCACGGATGGTCCTAATTCTGATGGAGAGATGTTCACAAGACCTGCAAAATTGTCAGATAAATTTGTGATGCCCTACGAGAATGTAAAAGCAGCCCAAGCTGCTAATGGAGGAGCTTATCCACCTGATATGTCTGTGTTGGTTAAAGCAAGGGGAGGTGGTGTAGATTATATTTACTCATTATTGCAAGGGTATGAAGATCCACCAGCAGGAATTACTTTAGATGATGGAGTTTACTACAATAAATATATGTACGGTAATAAAATAAAAATGGCCAATCAATTATCTGATGGGTTAATTGAGTATTCAGATGGTACAAAGG
Organism: uncultured Pelagibacteraceae bacterium; assembly: GCA_902527635.1. Classification (GTDB taxonomy): domain Bacteria; phylum Pseudomonadota; class Alphaproteobacteria; order Pelagibacterales; family Pelagibacteraceae; genus Pelagibacter. The sequence goes on from CABZPS010000008.1 coordinate 7,293, forward strand.
CCACCGTTGAACAGATGTCAAAAGATGTCACTACTTTTCTGATGTGGGCAGCTGAACCTCATTTAGAATCTAGACATAAAATGGGATTTAAAGCAATCGTATACCTAATTATTCTTACGATTTTAGTTTACTTTAGCATGAAAAGAATTTGGTCACGTATTGAAACGAAAGTTTAGAATATCTCCATCTTGAACAATATAATCTTTACCTTCTAATCTCATTTTACCATTAGTTTTTGAATTCACCCAACCTTCATTACTGATAAAATCATCATATGACACTGTTTCAGCTCTTATAAATCCTTTTTTAAAATCTGAATGAATTTCACCTGCTGCCTCAGGCGCAGTACTATTTATTTGAATAGTCCATGCTCTAGTTTCTTCTGGACCTGACGTGAAGAAAGTTTCTAATCCTAGAATATTATAAGCTTTTTGTATCAATAGGCTTAACCCTGTGCTCTTTAAGCCAATCATTTCCATATAGTTTTTCCTCTCGTCAATGTTTAGTTCGTTAATTTGATTTTCTATATCTGCAGATATAATCAATGTGTTTTCTTGGCCAAATTTATTTATAAAAGATTTTGAGTAATTATTACCACTCTGAATACTTTTTTCGTCAACATTACACACAAATATTTTAGGTTTTAATGATAATAGCCCACTCTGATTTAATAGTTTTTTGTTAAATTGGCTTTTTAATTTAGAAATATCTTTATTGTTATTGATACACTCCAGAACGTTCTCAAGAATTTTAATTATTGATTCATCGATATTTTTTTTATTGTTTTTTTCAAGCCTTTTTTGTATTGATTCAAGATCAGCAAGCATCATTTCTGTTTCAATAATTTCTAGATCTCTTACTGAGTCTACAGTTGAATTAACATTTTGTATATCATTAGAGTCAAAACATCTTATCATATGAATTATTGCATCAACTTCTCTTATGTGAGAAAGAAATTTATTTCCAAGACCTTCACCCTTTGAAGCGCCTTTGACTAATCCTGCAATATCTACAAATGATATTGTTGTATTAATGACTTTTTTAGATTTAGAAATTTTAGCTAAATTATCAAGCCTATCATCAGGCACAGCAACAATACCGATATTAGGATCAATTGTACAAAATGGAAAATTTGCAGCTTGTGCTTTATTTGAATTAGTTAAAGCATTAAACAATGTAGACTTACCAACATTTGGCAAACCAACGATCCCACATTTCAAGCTCATTATTTATTATTAACAGTGCTTGAGAATAGATCTAATTTTTTTTCCACCAAAATAGAAATTGATTCAGTAATGCTGTCTGAAATTTTTTTAATGCCGATTGTTTCTTCCTCATCAAAATTTTGCAAAACATAGTCTGTAACCTCAATCCCGTTCTTAGGTTTTCCAATACCAATCCTGACCCTTGAGTAATCTTTGCCGATAAATTTATCGATTGAGGCAACCCCATTATGACCAGCACTTGATCCACCAAATTTTACTTTAATTTTTCCTAATTCAACATCAAGATCATCATGAAAAACTATTACGTCCTCTGCGTTAATTTTAAAATATTCAATTAATTCTCTTATGCAAATGCCTGAATTGTTCATAAATGTTAGGGGCTTAATTGCATATATTTTCTTATTGTTAATATTTCCAGTTGTAAGAAGACCTTTAAATTTTGGTTTTTGCTTAGAAAGACTAAATTTTTTATTTATGTTGTCTATAATTTTAAAACCTACATTGTGACGGTTATTTTCGCTATTTGGAGTTGGATTACCTAGACCTACAAACAAAAGCATAAATTACTGAAAAGTTATATTCAATTTAATTAGATTATTTTTTTTCTTCTGAAGATTTTTTATCAGCAGTTTTTTTATCATCAGCATCTTTTTTCTCAACTTCTGCTGGTGTTTTTTCACCATCAGCCGCTGCTGCCTCTGATCCATCCGCTCCAGGTTCACCTTCAGTTGTTTCAGCCTCAGCTGGTTTTTCTGGTTCTTTCATTACGGTTGGTGCCGCTAGAGTTGCGATTACAAAATCTCTTCCTTGAATGGTTGGAGTTACTTCACTATCTAATTTTACAGAAGAAATTTTAAAACTTTCACCAATATCGACATTATCTAAATCTATTGTGATATTTTCGGGAATTTTTTCACTAGGACACTTTAATTCAACTTTCCTCCTAACAATATTTAATACACCACCTCTTTTAAGACCTGGAGATTTTTCATGATTAATAAAATTTACTGGGACTTCAATTTTAATTTTAACACCAGGTAAAATTCTTAAAAAATCAACATGAGTTGGTTCATCACTTAAGGTATGATACTTTACCTCTCTTGGTAAAACATTAAGATTTTTACCACCAACATTTAGTGTTATAATATTAGATAAAAAATTTTCTTTTTCGATTAAATATTTGAGCTTTTTTTTTGAAATAGAAACTTTTTGATTTTCATCTTTACTACCATAAATAATTCCAGGAACTTCTCCATTTTTTCTAATAGCGTTTAATTCGCCTTTAGTCTTATTATTTCTGATGTTAGCTTCTAATGAATTCATAAAGAGGAGTTTTTTAACCCATGTCCATAAATAATCAAGGTAATTATTTAAATAAATCTGAAACTGAAGTTGAATTGGAAATTCTTTTAATTGCCTCACCCATAAGGCCAGAAATTGGTAAAACTTCAATGTTTTTTACATTTTTTGTTCTTTCAGAATTATCAATTGTATCGGTTATTACTAAATTTTTGATTACAGATTTTTTAATTTTTTTTACTGCATCTCCACTCAATACTCCATGTGTAATATAAACAAAAACATCTTTTGCACCTCTGTTTTTTAGGGCCTTAGCTGCATTTACTATAGTCCCACCAGAGTCAATTATATCATCAACAAGAATACAAGTTTTACCTTTAACATCACCAATCACATTCATTACTTGAGATTGGCCCGGCTTAGGTCTTCTTTTATCAACTATTGCAAGTCCAACATTCAAAATTTTTCCCAGCGCTCTAGCTCTTTCCGTGCCACCAACATCTGGTGCAACACAGATTATGTTTTTACTTTTAATTTTTTTTTTAATGTGCCGCGCAAATATTGGAGTTGCGAAAAGATTATCTACTGGGATATCAAAAAAACCTTGAATCTGACCAGCATGTAGATCAACTGTTACGATTCTGTCTGCTCCAGCTTGAGTAATTAGATTTGAAACAAGCTTTGCTGAAATAGACGTTCTTGGTACAACTTTTCTATCTTGTCTTGCATAACCAAAATAAGGAATTACAGCAGTTATGTTTTTTGCTGATGATCTTTTTAAAGCATCAATACATAACAATAATTCCATTAAATTATCATTTGCTGGTGAAGAAATTGATTGAATTATAAAAATGCTATTTCCTCTTATGTTTTCATTTATTTCAATGTAAATTTCACCATCTGCAAACTTTCTTATACTGGAATTGACAAGTTTGGATTTTAAATATTTAGCGATATTTTTACTTAGGATTTTATTACTATTTCCAGTTAATAATTTCATGAAAAACTTAATTAATCATAATTATTGAAATATTTCTACCATAATCATTAAGATTTAATTTTAATGACCTTCTTGCACTAAAAAAATTATTTTTTTTATCAAACGTATCAATTTTAATCATATCAATTTTATTGATTTTTTGTGAATTCAGTTGGGTTTTGACATAATTTGGTAAGTCAAAATAAATTAACTTTTTTTTATTTTTAAAGAAAATTTTGTTTTTTTTGTGTTTTTTAATAAATTTTTTTTTAAAGTCAGCTTTTACTTCGTAGTTTTTTTGAGTAATTGATGGACCGATTGCTCCAATAATTTTTTTTGGATTACAGCCTTTTTTAAGCATAAAATTAATAACGTTTTTGATTATGCCTTTATATGAACCCTTCCAACCAGCATGTATAGCTGCGATAATTTTTTTTTCATAGTCATATAATAACACTGGCACGCAATCAGCGGTCAAGACAGCTATCGGAAGTTTTCTTTGGTCAGTTACAATTGCATCAGCTTTAATCCTTTTTTTTAATTTAGAATTTTCATTAAGAAAAACTAACTTATTGCTATGTACTTGCTGAACTAAATAAATATTTTTTGTTTTTTTTTTTATTTTATTTTTGACTATTTTTAAATTTTTAAAAATGATATTTTTTTTATCAAAATAACCAGAGCCACAATTAAGGCTTTTATGTATCTCTTTTGAATTAACTCCATTTTTATCAAAAAAACCATGACTTATATTTTTGTTTTTTAATAATTTTTGAGAAGTGATCAGATCAAAATCCTAAATTAAAATTGTTATTTTGATTTTTTATTAACATAACTTTAAACAATTTCCCCATTTGTTTTTCATCTGTTAGCCTTTTTAATCTGTAGTATATATCTGCTTTTTTTAAAAAGTTTTGATTTTTTGCAATAATCTCAGCTCTTTCATGAATGCCCATTTTTGTAAGAAATTCTTTTTGAGTTGTTAAACTATGCTTTAATCCACCAATTTTTTTGATTATTTTTTTAAACAATTTGAAATTAATATTATGCGTGATATCGGAATTTCCAATTTTAGCTAAAACATCTGAATATTCATGTTTATATAATGCTTGTAAAGTATTTTTCATTTTATCTTCAGTATATCCATAATCAATGATTAAAATTCCTCCAGATCTCACATTGATTATCTTTGAAACTTGTTTCAGGTAATTGATACCAACTTCTGAATATTCTATAAAATTTTGATTTTTAGATATTTTAAAATTAATCTTTTTTTCATAATTTTTCATATTAATCTTTTTTTCTGAAAAAAAAGATTTTTCTTTGTTTAAACTAACAAATTTTTCAAACCATAGATTACCTTTTTTTTGAAATTGTTTAATTGCAAGTGCATCAAAAAACTCATTTGCAATAAATATACTAGGAATTTTTTTAATTTTTTTTAAATCGTTTATCCAATTTATATTTGAATTTAATAATTCTTTTTTTTGTATCTTCCTCAAAGTAGGGCTTATTTCATGAATTACCAACCTACAGGATTTGAAAAAAGATGGGAATTTTTTAAAACTATCTATGAGAACTTTCATCATTGCAGCGTTTCCTGCACCAAGTTCGATTAAGTTAAATTCTTTTGGTGACCCTATACTTTTCCAAAAACTTACGACCCAAATAGCAATCATTTCAGAGAATAATCTTGATACATTAGGAGCTGTGATAAAATCTCCTTTTTTGCCAAATGGGTTTTTTTTTATGTAGTACCCAGAATTTTTATCATACATAGAGATACTGATAAACTTGTCTAAAGGTAGACTAACTATTTTGTCTGTTTTCATATTTAAAGATTGATAAATAACATCCGATTATTAAAAAAAAGATACTTATAAGTTGTCCCATAGTTAGATTAAATAATAAATAACCCAGTTGGTTATCAGGAACTCTTATAAACTCAACTGTAAATCTAAAAATTGAGTAAAAAACTAAAAATATGCCAGAGATAAAACCGGGTCTTTTAGAGTAACTCTTATTTTTAAAATATATAAGAATTAAAAACAAAACTATACCCTCAAAAAATGCTTCATATAACTGAGTGGGATGTCGATACAAGTTGTCTATTTGTATAAATTGGACTGCCCAAGCAACATTAGTTTCGACACCATAAAGTTCTGAATTAATAAAATTTGCTATTCTACCAAAAAAAATACCTATGGGTGCAACAAGAGATACAATATCTAAATAACTAAATGAACTTTGTGAATTTTTTTTTGCAAAAAAATAACTTGCAATTACGATCCCTATAACTCCTCCATGAAATGACATACCACCTTGCCAAATCTTAAGAATATCTAATAAATTGTTAATATAAAATTCAAGGTTATAGAATAGAACATACCCTAATCTACCACCAATAATTAAACCTAAAATTAGATAAGTTAAATAATCATCAAATTTTTCACTTACTTTTGGTTCAGAAATAAAAAATTTTTTACTTAAAAACCACCCTAGTAAAATACCAACAATATAAGCTAGAGAATACCACCTTATTTCGAGTGAAAAAATTTCAATAGCAACTGGGTCAAAATTATTAATAAACATTTCAAATAATAATTATAATTTAAACTATAATAAGTTATTATATAAATATATGAAAAACTCAAAATTTGTTATCGATAAATTCGCCAAGTTAATTGAGCAAGGTATAGTTTCTTCAAAAGATGTTACGTCTGAGATACTCTCAATTTTAAAATCCAAAAGAGATGAATTGGTTTTTAAACTTAAATTAACAAGCAAAGATGAGTTTGAAATTCTTTCTAAAAGAGTTGAAATTTTAGAAAAAAAAATTGAAAAGATTAAATTAAAGAAAAATCCTAAATCTAAACGGGCAAAAAAACTTTAACGCTTAAACCTTTCATCTTAGATTTATCTAATTTAATATTTCCTCCATGAGATTTGATGATATCTGATGCTATAGATAATCCCAATCCGACACTAGATTTTGAGTCTGCTCTGCCTTTGTTAATCTTATAAAACGGTTTAAAAACGTTTTCATATTCAGTTTTTGGTATACCTGGACCATCGTCTTCAATTTTAATGAAAATGTTATTATCTTTTTTGTTTAATTCTATATTAATTTTCCCAGCGTACTTGATCGCATTGTCTAAAAGATTATTTATACAACGAGTAATTAAATTTTTTTTTCCATTAAAATATACTCTTGGCATTAGCTCTGGGTAAATATTATCGTTGTTATACTTTACTATAATTTCTCTTATTAGATCTGTAAGATTAAACATCTCATCTTTTTCTGAAAAAGATGATTTTGTAAATTGAAGATACTCGTTCAACATTTTTTCCATCTCATCAACATCTTCTGTCAATTTCTTTGAGATTTCTTTATCTTTTACAAACGAAATTTGTAATTTCATTCTTGTTAGAGGCGTTCTTAGATCATGACTAATTCCTGATAACATTTCAGATCTTTGATTTAGGTGTCTAATTATTCTTTTTCTCATTTTGTCAAATTCGTAACCTGCTCTTCTAATTTCTGAGGCACCTGATGGTTTAAATTCCTCGATTTCTTCACCCTTTCCAAATTTTTCTGCAGCTCTTGCTAGATTACTTATAGGTCTTGTTTGATTTTTTAAAAAAATTAAAGATATCAAAACCATAATCAAAGCTGGTACAGTTATCCAAAGTGCAAATATTCTCGCCGACGAACTTGTAACTCTATCTCTTGGTACGAGAAATTTGAAATAACCATCCTCATATTTAATTCTAATATCGATTAACTCTTTATAATTGGTTGTGGCAAACCAAAAATTATCTAATTTAAATTTAGATTTTAACTCACGTCTTAAAGTTCTATCTATTGGACTGAACCATCTATCAGTATATTTAAAAATGAAATTTTTATCATTTACAAATTCAAAATTTAAGTCCTGATAAACAGAAAAGACATTTTTTATCTCATTTTTGTTGTAATTTTCATTTTTATAAAATTCTATAAATGTGCTTATTTCATTTACCAGTGCTCTTGTCATACCTTTAGTCGTTTTTATCCATAAGCTGTCAAAAAAAACTACTGTTATAATAAGTTGTAATACAATAACTGGAACTGCAACAATAAGTAAAGCTCTATAAAATAAACTTTTTGGAAGAATACTTTTCATCATTCTATTCAATCCATAAAACATATCCAGCTCCTCTCATTGTTTGAAGGAATTTTGGATTTTTTGGATCATCCTCAATTTTCTTTCTTAATCTTGTAATAATTACATCGATAGATCTTTCTTTGTCTAAATTAATTAATGCTCCGATATTTTCTCTAGAAAAAGTTTTACCTGGGTTATTGATCATTTTCTCCAATATAATTTTTTCAGTATTATTAATCTTAAATTCTTTATCATTTTTTTTTATAATAAGTTTATTAAGATCAATTTTAATTTTATTAAATTCGATAACCCTCTTTAAATTCACTATTTTTGTTTTATCTAAAATATTTTTAATTCTTAGGATCAATTCTTTAGGTTCAAAAGGTTTAGGTAAATAATCATCCGCTCCTATTTCTAAACCCTCGATTCTCTCATCTGGTTCACCTTTAGCAGTCAATAAAATAATTGGAGTTTCTATATTTTTTTTATTTTCTTGAATAAATTCTAATCCACTTTTGCCTGGCATCATTATATCCAAAATTATTAAATCAAACTTAATTAATTGAATTTTTTTTTTTGCTTCTTCTGCATTTCCTGCAGTAGATATTAAAAAATTATTTTCATTTAGGTATTTTTTAACCAATGACCTTATCCCATCATCATCATCTACAACTAGTATATGAGCAATCAAGTTATCCATTAATAATTTTTTTTAAAACATTGTCAAAGTTAATTACTTCTTCAGAGCTAGAACTTAAAAGAGCATTATATATTCTTTTTTTTTGCAATAAAAAAATTTCATCAAAAATTTTTTTTCCTTTATCATTTAAATAAACATGTTTAACTCTTGTGTCTATTTCATCTTTTTTAAAAACAATAATCTCTAGTTTTATCAAATCTTTTAATACTCTATTTAAACTCTGTTTTGTTACTTTAAGTTTTTTAAGTAATTTGGAAATTGAAATGCCTTCATACATTGATAATAAATGTATAACCTTTTGATGCGCCAAACCAATCGAGTATTTATCAAGAATTTTCTTTGAGTCCGAAAATGTCTCTCTATAGCCTACAAATAATTTCTCAATCAAATCTTTCAATTGGTCATCTTTTAGATATAAAAGTTCTTTCATTATAGGTAAGTTATATTGACATATTATAGATACAAAGATATTTTTTAGTAAATAAATATTACATACATGATACCTTACGATAAAAGATCAGGAAAAATATGGTACAATGGCGATTTAGTTGATTGGTCAGAGGTAAAATTGCATGTTTTAAGTCACGGTTTACATTATGCAAGTTGTGTTTTTGAGGGAGAGAGAGTTTATGATGGATCAATTTTCAAACTAGAAGAACATACCTCAAGATTATTTTATTCCGCAAAAAGAATGGGTTTTGAAATTCCTTATACAGAAGATGAAATCAATTCTGCTAGTAAAAAAATAATAGCAACACAAAAGGTTGAAAATGGATATGTGAGACCAGTTGTTTGGCGAGGAAGTGAGATGATGGCTATATCTGCTCAACATACAAAAATTCATGTCGCAATAGCAACTTGGGAATGGGGATCTTATTTTGATCCAAAGCTTAAAGTAGAAGGTATAAAATTGAATATCTCTAAATGGCGTAGACCTGCACCAGACACTATTCCTTGGGACACCAAAGCATCAGGACTTTATATGATCTGTACTCTTTCAAAGCATGAAGCTGAAAAACAAGGATATACAGACTCATTGATGTTAGATTATGAGGGAAATGTTGCAGAAGCGACAGGTGCAAATATATTTTTCAAAGACAAAAATGGAGAGCTACATACCCCAATACCTGATTCATTTTTAGATGGTATTACTAGAAGAACTGTAATTGAGATCGCAAAATCTAAAAATATAAAAGTTCATGAAAGAAAAATAAATCCAAGTGAACTTCCAAATTTTGATGGATGTTTCTTAACCGGGACAGCTGCAGAGGTAACCCCGGTATCTTGCATTGCTGAAAATCGGTACAAAGTTTGTGATATGATAATTAATCTTAATGAAAGCTATCAAACTTTAGTAAAGAAGAAAAAAGCAGCCTAATCTTTTTTATCTTCTGAAATTGCGTGATCAATTCCTTTCCGCATATATTCATATCCAGTAAAAAGCGTTAGAGCTGCGGAAAGCCATAGCAAAACAATTCCAATTGTTTGAGCGTTATAATCTTGAAAATTTATAATTTTATTCCCAGTATCACCTGAGAGTAAAAGAGCAATCGAAACCATTTGTAAGACAGTTTTCAATTTGGCAAGATTTGATACGGGTAGTTTAATTTTACCCTTTGCTAAAAATTCTCTCAGACCTGAAACAAGTATTTCACGAGTAAGAATTATGATAGCAGCAATAACTTCATAATTTCTAATCGTACCATCCATGACTAAAAGAATAAGAGCTGCGGCAACAATTATTTTATCTGCAATTGGGTCTAGTAATTCACCAAGCTTAGACTCCTCTCCTAGTAATCTTGCCAACATACCATCTAAAAAATCAGTAAAGGACGCAACTATAAACAATATTAAAGCAGTCAGATCTCCATAAAAACCAGGAAGATAAAAAGCTAAAACGAAAAATGGAACAATTAAAATTCTTCCAACAGTTAATATATTTGGTATTTTTCTAAGCATAATATCTATTCATGAAAGAAGTTATATATTTTTTTTGCTACCTTTTCCTCAACTCCTTCAACAGATTTTATTTCATCTAAACTGGCGGATTCAACGGCCCTTGCAGAACCAAAATGATTTAATAATGCTCTTTTTCTTACAGCACCAATTCCGTCAATTTGATCCAACATTGATCTAGAAATGCCTTTCTTTCTTTTAGCTCTATGCGCACTTATGGCAAATCTATGAGCCTCATCCCTTATTCTTTGAAGAAAAAATAAAGTTGGGTCATTTTTTTCAAATTTAAATTCTTTTCCATTGTGAAAAAAAGTTTCATTTCCACTGTTTCTAAATTTACCTTTCGCAATAGCTACAATTGGAATTTCATATAAACCTAGTTCATTCATAGCTTCTCTTGCCACAGAATATTGACCTTTACCCCCATCAATTAAAACTAAATCGGGGAAAGTCAGGTAGTTGTCTTTCTCTTGAACAGCCCTTTTAAATCTCCTGTTAAGAACTTCTTTCATCATTCCATAATCATCTTGAGAATTTTTTTGTATCTTAATATTAAATTTTCTGTACCTCTTTTTAATAAAACCTTCATCACCGTATGTAATTAAGGCACCAACACTATTGGTTCCTTGGATGTGACTGTTATCATATACCTCCACTAAATTTATATTAGTTTCAAGATTGAATTTTTTCGATACTGCATCGAAAAGATCTCTATTGTTTTGACTTTCATAAAGTTTTCTATTTAAACTTTCTTTAGCATTACTTATTGCCTGATTTATTACTTTTAATTTAGTACCTTTTTTTGCAACAGTAATTGTAATTTGCTTGCCTTCTTTCTGAGTAAGTGTTTTTTCAATTAATTCTTTTTCTTTAATCTCATTTGATAAAATTATTGATGATGGCACACTTTTATTTTCATAAAATTGAGAAACAAAAGAATTGATTATTTCATTTAAATTTTCGTCTGGATCATGCTTTGGAAAAAATGCTTGATTACCCCAATTTTGCTTAGATCTGTAGAAAAAAACTTGGATACAGGTTTTTCCAGATTCTTTGTGCCCAGCTATTACATCTGCTTCAATCAAATTTGCCTCGTTAATTCTTTGCGATGATTGAATTATATTTAATGATTTAATTCGATCTCTTAATATTGCCGCTTTCTCAAAATCTAGGTCCTCACTAGCCCTTTCCATTTGATTAGACAAACTTTTTTGTATTTTTCTAGATTTACCTGATACGAACTCAATTGCATCGTCTACAGTCTGTCTATAATCACTCTGCGCTACATAACCAACACAAGGGCCAGAGCATCTTTTAATTTGATAAAGTATGCAAGGTCTCTCTCTTTTTTTGAAAACAGTATCATCGCAAATTCTTAAATGAAATATTTTTTGTATCATTTTTATTGTCCAATTTGCAGATCCAGCAGATGCAAATGGTCCAAAATAAAATCCCTCTTTACTTTTTTTCCCTCGGTGTCTTTTAATTTGTGGCCATTTATCCTTGTTACCTATAAAAATAAAAGGAAACGATTTATCATCTCTTAATAAAATATTAAATTTTGGTTTAAATTTTTTAATTAAGTTTGCCTCTAAAAGCAAAGCTTCACTCTCATTTGAAGTAGTTGTAATTTCGAGACTTTTTGTCTGAGAAAGCATCCTCTCCGTTCTAACGATATGATTTTTTTCTGAAATATAACTTTTTAATCTGTTGGGAAGGTTTTTTGCTTTACCAACATAAAGAATGTCACCTTTTGAATTCAACATTCGATAAACACCTGGCAGCTTTGGAACCAAGGGTAATTCTTTTTTTATTATTTCTTTGCCTATATCAGAGTTGATCATGTCTTCTTTTTTTAGAAATTTGGATCCCAACAGAGCTGCAATCCCTCATTATTTCTAACTTTTCGATTTGAAGAGTGATTTTATCTATTCTCTTATCTTTGAATAGTTCGTCAAAAACATCTTCAGCCAATGTTTCAAGAAAATTGTAATGTTTATTTTTTACTAATTTTTTTATTAATCTTACTATCTTAGCGTAATTAACTATAGATTTAATATCTTTGTCGTTCGAGGGCTGTTTATCTTGATAATTTACTTCTAAATTGAATTTAACTTTTTGGGATCTTTCTTTTTCAAAATCAAAATAACCAAGTTTTAATCCTAGAACTAATTCTTTAATCAAAACTTTCTTTTCGTAATTAAATAAGCTTTTAGTTTTATTTATCTTAATAACTTTTAAATTATTTTTTCTCATATTATTTAATTCTTGAGGCAATATAATCTTTAATTAACGGGTGATAATACATAAAGCAATCTGCTTTATTGATAATATGACCATTATCTAACGGCGCTTGCCAATCTGATCCAGCTACATTACATTTTTTTCCGTTTATTTTTTTATTTTCAGAAATTACAATTCTTTGAAAGTTAGGAACATTATCCATCCAGTCAGATGTTAATCCCTCATAATGATCCATTGGATGAGTGAAAATTAAAATTGGTGCATTTCCCTTTTTAATTATATCAATCTGATCTTGCCTCCATTGAGCCATACCAGGATGCTTTTTATGAAATTTTTTCATAGCTTTTTCATAGCCAACTTTTTTTACTTTATATCTCTTTGATAAATTCCAAAAACATGCAGGCAGTAGCGATATGCCTCCACCCACTTCGTTCATATATTTTGCTGTAAATCTTAATGTTGCCCATCCACCACAAGAGTGACCAGATATAAAAATTTGTTTTTTTGGTACACCCAAGTTTACAAATTTTTTAACAACTTCCAAGTTGCCTTCAACTCTTCGATCCATTTTTGAGGTTCCTGGATAAGTTCCTTCCCATTTTTTCATCCACATTCCTATTTTTCCCAATTCAGCACCCAAATCACCCTCAAGTTGGCCCTGACAATGAATATAAATCATAATTTCTTTATCATTAATTTTTTGTCCTGCTAATTGGGTCCAATTTCTAAGCTCTCGAATCCAAAAACAATCTTTTGATTTAACATCATTTACACTGGAACCATGATTGTAAATTATTATTATTTTATCTTTAGGATTCTCTACTTCAAATTTTTCTTCAATTTTAATTTTATCTTTCCATTTATTTGTCGGTATTATAAAACCATCTTTTTTAATACTCTCTTTTGATGCATAAAGATTAGTGCATAATAACAAACTAACTAAAACTATACCTAAATGTTTTTTCATTCTTTTCCTCCTTTTATATCTGGTGTTTGCCAGTTTAAACTTTGACCACTATCAATAGAAATAACTTGTCCTGTAATAGATCTATTTTTTATAAAAAAGTCAACAGCACTACATATTTGTTCTACATCTACTTTTCTTTTAAGTGGTGTTGCCATGTATTGCTTTTTAAAATGTTTTTCAGATTGTCTTTTATTTTTTAAAGTTGGGCCAGGTGCGATACCATTTACTCTAATATTTGGTGCAAGGCTCATAGCACTTGTTTTAGTAAGGGTATAAAGTCCCGTCTTACTTATAGTATAGGAGAAAAAATACGGAGTTAGCTTAAAAACTCTTTGATCAATAATATTAATTATGTTGTTATTTTTACCTTTTATATTTCTTGCAAACATTTTCGATAAAAGTGCGGGAGTTCTTAAATTTGTTCTTAGGTGTTTCCCCCAACTATCGGTAGTAAAATTCTCAATTTTATCATTTTCGAATAATGAAGCATTGTTAATCAAGCAATCAAAGAATTTTAATTTAGATTTAGCAAATTTTATTATTTTATTCACATCCTTTTCTTTACTTAGATCGCCTCTGATCAAAAAAACTTTTGAACCTTTTTTTTGTAATTCTTTTTTTAGGTTTTCTGCATTTGATTTTGATTTGTTGTAATGAATTAAAATTTCTACCTCTTTACCAGATAATTTTTTTGCAATAGCTGCTCCAATTCTAGTTGCCCCACCAGTAACTATTATCTTCCGTGCTTCCACTTTTTATCCCTTTTTTTTGTAATTCTTGTTCCAGGCATACCTAGAGTAGATCTACCTTTCGGGTAAATTTTATTTTTTACATCATACTGTCTAATTTTAGGGTTTAAAGTTATTTCAAGTTCTGTACTTTGTAATTTTCTGATTTCATCTCTTATTTTAGCTGCCTCTTCAAATTCAAGATTAGAAGCAGATTCTTTCATCTTTTTATCCAAAGCTTTAAGATGTTTTTTTAAGTTTCCGCCAACATTAGATCCTTCAGAGATTTTTACATAATCTTTTTCATATACGCTTTCTAGAATATCACTTATTTCTTTTTTTACTGTCTTGGCATCTATTTTGTATTTCTTGTTGTATGCAAACTGGATAGATCTTCTTCTGTCAGTTTCTTGCATTGCTTTTTTTATACTTTTGGTTTCTTTATCTGCGTATAAGATTACTTTACCATCAACATTTCTTGCTGCTCTTCCAATAGTTTGAATTAAAGAGGTCTCCGATCTCAAAAAACCTTCTTTGTCAGCATCTAAAATTCCTACTAATGCACACTCTGGTATATCCAAACCTTCTCTTAATAAATTTATTCCAACCAAAACATCAAAGACCCCCATTCTTAAGTCTCTCATTATTTCAATTCTCTCTAATGTATCTATGTCTGAGTGGAGGTATCTAACTTTTACACCATTCTCATGTAGATACTCAGTCAAATCTTCAGCCATTTTTTTTGTAAGAGTTGTTACTAAAACCCTATGACTTTTTTCAACAACTTTTTTGCATTCATGCATTAAATCATCAACTTGATTTTTTGCAGGTCTCACTTCTACTGGAGGATCAATTAATCCAGTTGGTCTTATAACTTGATCAATAAATTTA
Source organism: uncultured Pelagibacteraceae bacterium (assembly GCA_902527635.1). Classification (GTDB taxonomy): domain Bacteria; phylum Pseudomonadota; class Alphaproteobacteria; order Pelagibacterales; family Pelagibacteraceae; genus Pelagibacter. The sequence continues at coordinate 22,431 of CABZPS010000008.1, forward strand.
CCTTTTGTTTGATCTAATTCCCATGGACCTGGTGTAGCTGAAACAAAAATAGTTTGTGTTCTCATTAAATCCCATTCTTCAAACTTTAATGGTCTGTTGTCCATACAAGAGGGAAGTCTAAAACCATACTCCGCTAAAGTACTTTTTCTTGATCTGTCTCCTTTATACATCCCATTTAGTTGAGGAACAGTAACATGACACTCATCAACAAAAATTAGTGTGTTATCTGGAAAATATTCGAATAATGTTGGAGGAGGTTCACCAGGTTTTCTTCCCGACAAAAATCTTGAATAATTTTCAATTCCTGCACAAGATCCAGTTGCTTCTATCATTTCTAAATCAAATTTAGTCCTTTCTTCTAACCTTTGAGCCTCCAACAATTTGTTTTCAGCTTTATGTTTTTTAAGAGTTATTTCTAATTCTTTTTTTATATTAATAACTGCTTGTTCGATCGTGGGTTTTGGAGTGATATAATGACTATTCGCATATACTTTTACCAAACTAAGATCTCTAACCTTATCTCCAGTCAAAGGGTCAAATTCTTCTATTTGCTCAAGCTTTTCTCCAAACAAACTAAGTCGCCAAGCTCTATCCTCTAAATGGGAGGGAAAAATTTCTAGATATTCCCCTCGCGCTCTAAATGTTCCTCTATAAAAATTTTGATCATTACGCTTATATTGTAAAGCAACTAAAGACTTGATTATTTGCTCTCTGTTATAGTCGTAATTTTTTTGAAGAGTTAGTGTCATTTTACTATAGGCCTCAACTGATCCTAGTCCATAAATACAAGATACACTGGCAACAATTAGCACGTCGTCTCTTTCAAGTAGAGATCTTGTAGCTGAATGTCTCATTCTATCTATTTGCTCATTAATAGATGCTTCTTTTTCGATATAAGTATCTGATCTTGGAACATATGCCTCTGGAGTATAATAATCATAATATGAGACAAAATACTCAACAGCATTATCAGGGAAGAAAGTTTTCATCTCACCATAAAGTTGAGCTGCAAGGGTTTTATTTGGAGCCAAAATTAAAGCTGGTCTATTCGTTGCTTCTATTACTTTTGCCATTGTAAAAGTTTTACCTGATCCAGTTACTCCAAGTAAAACCTGATTAAATTCATCTTTATTGGCTCCCCTGACTAATCTTTTAATAGCCTCGGGCTGATCGCCAGCCGGTTTAAAGTCAGATTTAATTTTAAACTTTTTACCACCTTCTAGTTTTCCACTAATTTTTGGATTTTTACTCTGAATATCTGTAATTAAATCTTGATATGTATTTTCCATATATTAAAGAACGTAGTAGAATTAATTTATATTTCAATGAGCATAATATCAGATAGTTTAAAAAGAATTAAGCCATCACCAACAATAGCAGTAACTCAAAAAGCTAGAGAACTAAGAGCATCAGGAAAAGATGTTATTGGTCTAGGGGCCGGAGAACCAGATTTTGATACTCCTGATAATATTAAAAGTGCTGCTATAAAAGCGATAAAAAAAGGAGACACAAAATATACTGCCGTAGATGGCACTCCAGCTTTAAAAAAAGCAATCGTTGCAAAGTTTAAAAGAGAAAATAAATTGAATTATTCAACCGATCAAATAACTGTTGGTACAGGAGGGAAACAAGTTCTCTACAATACCTTTATGGCAACCTTAAACAAAGGAGATGAAGTAATTATCCCAGCTCCTTTTTGGGTTTCTTATCCTGATATGGTTTTGTTAGCTGGAGGCAAACCTAAAATTGTAAAATGCACTGAACAAGAAGGTTTTAAGCTAACTGCAAAAAAATTAAAAAAAGCTATTTCAAAAAAAACTAAATGGGTAATTATTAATTCACCTTCGAATCCGACAGGGGCAGGCTATTCAAAAAAAGAACTACAAGATTTAGCAAAGGTTTTGATAAAACATAAAAAAATCCAAATTTTAAGTGACGACATTTATGAACACGTTCGATATGATAACTTTAATTTTTTTACAATAGCACAAATCTCAAAACTTAAAGATAGAACACTAACTATGAACGGTGTTAGTAAATCATATGCAATGACAGGTTGGAGAATAGGTTATGCTGCAGGACCAAGGGATATAATTAAAGCTATTGGGAAAATTCAGTCACAATCTACATCAAATCCTTCTTCAATAAGTCAAGCGGCAGCAGTTGAAGCATTAAATGGAAAACAAGGATTTATAAAAACTAGATCAAATGCATTCAAAGCGAGACGAAATTTTGTTGTTAAAAGTCTAAATAGTATTGATGGAATTAATTGTTTAACACCCAATGGCGCATTTTATGTATTTCCAAGTTGTAAGGGTTTATTAAATAAAAAAACAAAACTAAAAACTGATACTAATTTTGTGCAAAAATTACTTGAGAAAGAAAATGTTGCAGTTGTGCAAGGTTCTGCTTTTGGTTTAGAGGGTTATTTTAGAATTTCTTATGCAACATCAATGCAAAATTTAGAAAAAGCCATGAAAAGGATTAAATCTTTTTGTGAGACTTTAGATAGATAATTTAATTTTGATTTAAAATCTTTTTGGCTGGAAAGGTTTTTTTAATCCAGGATTTTGGAATGGAATTAAAACCTCTCAAAGCTGCAAAATATGCTCCAATAAAATTTGCTCTAGAGCAATTACATCCACCAGCCTTAATTGTTTTTAAGATTGCACCCTTGTAGTTAGTCGAACTTAATATTGCGTGAATTGAGCTATTGAAAGTTCCAGGATAACTGCATGCCATCCCTAGTTTTTTTACAATCAATGAGTGAGACTTTGATTTTAATTTTCTAATTTTAATTATGTCATCTATAATTATCTTATAATCGGCACTTTTCTTAAATTTTTTAACAAATCCATTTATTGGATTTTTTGCACCTTTAAGAGCCAGATCTATAATGTGAAATTTTGCTAATGCATATTTGTGACTGGTTTTTGAAATTGTTACAGTTGTGATTATCTTTTCTAAACTTTTAAAATCATAACCATAAAGAAAATATGGAAGACTGGCACAAAAACCATCTGACTCATTTACTTTAATTCCACCAGTAGATTTTTTTTTTAATTTTATATTTTTTACAGTTTCAATCACATTTTGATGAATCCAGGGTCCTTTAACTATATCACGCCAGTCCTTAACTTTTTTATACTTAGATCTAAGTCTTAGATTCTTCCAATAAATACTTCCAGGGCCAAAATTTTTAAGAATATTTTTTTTTAAATCGTTGGTTGATATTCTCATTTCCTTCGAGCAGTGTTTTGAACATGACCTGACCAATTTCATTATATCCAGAAACTTTACCTGTTTTAATATTATAGAAAGGACTTTTATTTTCTTTCAAGAAAGAGAAGTCTTTTTTCCCCTTTATGTATGAATTTAGTTTTTTTTGATTATAAACCCAATGTAAAGGTCTTGCTGCAGCATCAGCTACAGTTGCGCCTAAGAAAACATGTAAATTATTTTTCACGTTAATGAGATAAAAATTTTTCAGCTTCCAAAGCTGCCATACAACCCATCCCAGCTGCAGTTACTGCTTGTCTAAATGTTTTGTCTTTAACATCGCCAGCTGCATACACTCCAGGAATATTTGTTTCTGTTGAATCTGGTTTCGTAATCAAATAACCTTCTTTATCCATTTTGAGTTGATCTTTAAATAATTGTGTAGCTGGATCGTGTCCGATGGCAATAAAAACTCCGTCTAATTTAATTTCCTCAATATTGTTTGTTTTTACATTTTTTAATTTAATTCCTTTAACATTCTTAGGGTCTTGGGCTCCGAGGATATCTTCTACGACAGTGTCCCATATAATTTCAATTTTCTTATTTGCCATTAATTTTTTTTGAAGCATTTTTTCTGCTCTTAAACTGTCTCGTCTGTGAATTAATTTTACTTTTGAAGCAAATTTTGTCAAAAACATTGCCTCTTCGACAGCTGCATTTCCACCACCTACAACTGCAACTTCCTTATCTTTGAAGAAAAATCCGTCACAAGTAGCACACGCCGAAACACCAAACCCCCTAAATTCTTGCTCTGATTTTAAGTTTAACCATCTTGCTTGAGCACCAGTTGAAATGATAATGCTGTCTGCGGTGTATTTTTGACCAGTATCACCGATAGCTTCAAAAGGAGAGTTTTTTAAATTAACTGAACTAATATGATCTTCAATCATTTCAGTCCCAACAGCTCTTGCTTGTTCTTTCATCTGATCCATAAGCCAAGGCCCCTGAATTGCATCAGCAAAACCAGGATAATTTTCAACATCTGTAGTTGTGGTCAGTTGTCCACCAGGTTCTGAACCGTAAACCAATATAGGGTTAAGCATTGCTCTTGCAGCATAAACTGCTGCTGTGTATCCAGCTGGACCAGATCCAATTATTAACACTTTTGTGTGTTTAGTTGGATTATTACTCATATGAGAGCTATATAGTGATTAATGACTAAATTAAAAGGTTTATTATTGACCGAAGGTATGCATGGCATGATTAGTCAGGTTGAAGGACTAGCTAAAGCTTTAGATCTTGATTTTATACACGAAAAAATTGAACTTAATAATTTTTGGAAGCTTATACCACCAAAAATAACTCCAATACATAATTTTGTATTTAAAAACCAAATTAATAATAATTTTAATGTTGTTATTTCTTGTGGCAGAAAAAGTGTTATTCCGTCACTCTTTTTAAAAAAAAAATTTAAAGATAAAATTATTAATATTCATATCCAAGATCCAAAGGTTTCATTATCTAACTTTGATTTTGTAGTGGCTCCTGAACACGATGGTTTGATGGGAGAAAACGTCATATCTAGTAAAGGAGCTATTCATTACTTAAGAGAGAAAGAATTAGATGAAAATATTTCTTATTTGAAGCCTAGAGTAAATAAAGAAAAAATAATTACTCTAATAGTTGGAGGACCTAATAAATATTATGATTATAAGGAAACAGAAATAGAGAAAATTTTTTATAAGATTCAACAAAACTTTATAAATAACGGATATCAGTTGATCTTAATTCCCTCAATGCGAACTCCTAAAAAAATAATTAATAAGGCAAAAAATTATTTTGACGAAAACCAAGTCGTCATTAATGATATTGATAAAAAAGCTTATTTATCTTCCTTAAGACTTGCAGACCACATAGTAGTTACTTGTGACTCTACATCTATGATTTCTGAAGCAGCAATTACTGGGAAACCAGTTTACGTAGCACATATGCCACACATTAAAAATAACGATAGATTTAAAAAATTTTTTGAAATGTTTAAAAAACTTAATATCATTAGAGATCTAGAAGATAAAGTAGAGGACTGGAAATATGAGAAACTTAATGAAACAGATAGAATATCAGTATATATAAAGAGCAAAATAAAAAACTATGACATTTCTTAATTCGATTTTAAATCAATCAAAAAAGTATGAGTTTCCATTTGATCATTGGGAATATAACAACGCTCTAAACAATGAAACAATTCAAGAGATAGTTACAGCCGATATACCAGATGTCAGCAAACATAATCTTACTTATGATGGTACTAGAGCAATTGATGGTGGAGCTGCAGAATTCAGGGAGGGAATAGCATCCGGAGGTAAAGCTATAAAATTTAGATGCTTTGTAACAAAAGAAAACTCATCACAATTTCCAAATTTGGTAAAATTCATTAACGAATTACAATCAAAAGAAACCTATGAAGCAATTTCAAAAATGATTAATAAAGATCTTTCTAATTCTTATGTTAGAGTAGAAGTAATTTGTGATCGTGAAGGATTTTGGTTAAAACCGCATTGTGATATCAAGGAAAAGCTAATGTCAGGATTAATCTTTATTAACAAAGAAAATGAGTCTGAAGATTTGGGAACTGATTTTTACAACGATAAATTAGAAAAAGTGAAAACAGTTCCTTATAAACATAATTATGGATATCTTTTTTCAAGTGGGCCTAATACATGGCACGGAATGGAGAAAAAAAAGATTATTAAAGAGAGAAGATGTATTCAGGTAAACTATGTTACTTTCGAAACTGACTGGAAGGTTAATTAATTAGGAATTAATTTTTTAAAAATTATTGTCTTACAAAAGGCAAGAGTAAGACCCCAATATTAGTATAGCAAAGAAAGTAAAACAAATACCAAAAACAGTTTTAATTTGATCACCATCGTCGTCAGGATTATTTTTGTCGTAAAGTTTCCAGTATCCTTTATCGACAGTTTCTTTTGAAAATTTATCCAAACTTTTCTCAATGTAATAATCAATGTCAGATTGATTTACTGTGTTTTGAATTTGGTTTGCTTTTAAATTTTCTGTAATCATTTATATTTTAAAGGTATTTTAAATTTTTTTAGGTGTCTATTATATTTGATGTGATAAAAGAGTTAGCAACCCATTTTGACCTTACTATCTGTAGTTGTAATTCAATTTTTTTTATTTTTCTTACTTTTTTTTGATTAATGATTTTTAATCACAATAAGTTTTATTATAACAGTGATATACTATTATATTCGTATATAAATATTTATTATGTTTGAAAAATTAGAAGAACTTGCAAAAAATAATAAAAAAATTTCTGATTTTCATATTAGAAGTGGCTGGCCGTTAGCTTATCGTCAAACTGGTGAGATTCATAAAATTCAAGAAGTTGTAGTTAAAGCTCAGGATCTTCAAGATTTATTATCAACAAACTGTAATGAAATTGAGATGAAAAGATTCAAGGATACTCATGAATTAGATTCCTCAGTAACTTTAAGTGGATTAAGATTTAGAGCAAACTTTTACAAAACTATTCATGGTCCTGCTGCAGTATTAAGAAGAGTTGAGAGTATAATTCCGACAATGGATCAATTTGATCTACCACCTGTTCTTTATGATATCATCGATATGCATAAAGGTTTGGTCTTAGTGACAGGTCCAACAGGTTCGGGTAAGTCGACAACTCTTGCAGCAATAGTCAATGAGATTAACAAGACAAGAACTTCAAATATTATAACGGTTGAAGACCCAGTTGAATTTATTCATAAAGATATAAAGAGTATTGTTTCTCACAGAGAGGTTGGAAAACAAACTCAATCTTTCGCAAGCGCATTAAAAGCCGCATTGAGAGAAGATCCAGATGTTATATTGGTAGGAGAAATGAGAGATCTTGAAACAGTTTCACTTGCTCTCACTGCTGCTGAAACTGGTCATTTAGTATTTGGAACACTTCATACGAGTGGTGCACCAAGTACGATTAATAGAATTATAGATGTATTTCCACCAGAGCAACAAGCTCAAATAAGAGCACAGATTTCTACATCTCTAAAAATGGTAGTAACTCAAAGACTTCTAAAAACTAAAGATAATCAAGGCCGTTGTGGTGCTTTTGAAGTGATGAAGTGCACACCTCCAATTCAAAACTTAATAAGAGAAGCTAAAATTCATCAGATCCCAAGCATTATGCAAACTGCTGTCAAAGATGGTATGATCACAATGACTAAGTCTTTAGAAGATTTAGTAAAAGCAGGCAAAATAGATGCAAGCTCAGGACGAGAAAATTAAAGGATTTTCACTTTTAGAACTTATAGTAGTCGTAGTGCTTGTTGGCATAGTATCGGCTATTGGTTATCCTCAATTTAGTGAATGGAGAAAAGATCGTGAAGTCAGAGATGCAGTGGTAAAAATCAAATCTCTCATTGAAGGAATAAATGCACAAGTTCAAAGGGGTCAATACGCATTTGTTCAAGTGCATGTACAAGCTGGAGCTGGGGATTCAGGTGGAGTAAAGGAAGTAGGAAAGGAGGATGTAACTGAAGACGGGATCATTGTTACATCTAAAGGTATGAAAGCTAAAACATTAGGTAATAAGCTAAATGCTAATAATGATTTTCGTGACAATCCAAGTGATCGATGTAACATAACCGAACCAGATTACTGGGATGATGATCCAAGTCTTGGTGTTAAAAAAAATGAGGTAAGACAAATTAGCTTTGAAAATATTCTAACAAACTGGCCAGGTGCATCTGGAACTGAAGGAATTGGAGCAATCTGTTTTGGTAAAAATGAATTATGGTTTTCAGGTGCAAAGCAATTAGAGTCTAGTGGAGTTCCTGACTATTTTTTATTTCTATGCTCAGATCATGGTGATAAATCAAGTTGTGATGTAGACACAAATGGTAATCCAACTAGATATAATAAGCATTTATATAGTATTGAATGGTCAAGGTTTGGTAATATTTCATTATCAAGATATAATTTTACAACTAAAAATTCCACTGATGGAGATTGGACAGATCAGTAAATGATGAACAAAAAAAATTCAGGACTTTCAATTTTAGAAGCTTTGGTATCAACTGCTATCGTAGGCATAGGATTTATTGCAATATTGCAAATGACTAATTTTTCTGTTCAATCAATAGATAACTCTGGTGAAAGAACTAAGGCAAATTTCATCACAACCATGATAGTTGAGGATGTTATCGGAAATAGAAATACTTTTTATGGAAAAAAAGCAGAGGATATGAAAGTACCCACTGCAACTAATCCAAAGTTTTCAGAACATTTAAGTCAAAATCCGTGGAGTGCAGACAAGTGTGTAAAACCTTCGGAGGATGAAGCAAACAGCGGTAGTTCCGAAAAAGACATTTATACTGGTCAAACAGATAATGCTCCAGAAAATAAAGTGTCTAAATGGTCTGGAGTTTTAACGGAAAATAGATTTCTAAAATGTAAAAGCAATAAAGAAACTAAAAAACTACAAGTTTTTAAGATGTGTAGATGGGATGGTTGCCCAGTAAAAAATGACAATGTATATGATGACCCAATGTATATTGGTCGACTGGAAGTGATGCTAAACGATGGAAAGAAACGAAAATATATTTACTTTCAATCTGATTATAAAATTAAAGAGTAATGAAAAAAGGATTAAATAAAATTTCTGGGCTTACTTTAATTGAAATTTTGATAGGTATTGTAGTTTCCTCATTAATGATGGCGGCAATTTACTCAACTTATTCAATAGTAAATAATACTTACAATCAAGTTATAGAAAAAGCAAAAATAAGTAGGTCATCAAGAGATTTAATAGAGTTATTAATACGAGATACTAGAATGGCCGGTTTTAAATATTATTTAGGAATAAATACTTTAGGGTATCCAAAAGAAACCTATTTGAATTTTAATGGCGGAAATACTTCAATTCAAGAAAGTCATGATCCTATTGTAATTATTCCAGCTGAACAAAAAGGATTAGGACATTATGTGAGTGATGTCATTGAAGATTATGATGGAGATCTTAATGATGTTTTTGATGCTGAGCAAGCTATAAGAATACCTGATTATAAATCAAAATGTTGTGACAAAATTCATATTGTTTATGATGATTTTAATCAAAGTGACAACTTACAGCCTTACAAAAGATATAAAGTGACTTATTATGCTTTAGCTAGAACAGATGGCGGTGAAAACAGATACGCAATTTACAAATCTAAGATTGAGTGGCAACAAGCAAGAACTAGTGAAGCGGCTAAATTTCCAGAAGAAGGAAAATGGATAACTTATCCTGAATGTGCAGAATGCTATCACAATCAACTTGTAAGAGATTATGTTGATGATATGGAGTTTATCCCAATTGGAAAAGAAGGACAAAAAATTCCATATCCAAATCCAACTACATCTGCTGGTAGAGAAAGTTTATATAATCTTAGAGCTGTTGATATCAGAATAGCTTTTAAGTCAAAGAAAGATTTTTTTAGATCAATAAACCCGGATAGAAGTTTAAAGGGTTTTTCAAAAGATGCTGTTGAATTCAATGACAGAAAATTAAGAGATAATGTTGTTGTGACAGTTTATACAAGAAATATAGGGGGTGATATTTTCTGATGGTTAAAAAGAATCAAAATGGATTTACTCTAATTTTATCTTTAGTTTTATTACTAGTCATGTCATTGATGGGTGGAAGCTTAATTGTAATTGCCTCTGGAGATCATCAAAGTAATAATACGAGTGACCAATATCAACAGACCTTTTATGTTGCTGAACATGCGTTAATCGAAGCACAAAAACATCTTATTAATAGGATGAAAGGACCATGGGTTACTAATCAAGATTTAGAAAATTGTGGGACAGAAGGTGAAGAATGTAATATTAGCAATTATGATCAATCATTACCTGATGATATAAGTGAGGAAGAAAAAGATAAAGCTGAAGCAGAGCATGAAAATTACTTAAATCAACTTTTGGAGCAAACAGCTCCTGAACTAGATGGTGATGGTAATGTAATATCTAATGCGAATGGAGCTGCAAGAAATATTGATCAAAGGGATATTCCAAGCAATATAGTAACGCCAACAAAAACACCTTGTTATAAAAGTTTTAAAAATTTATTAAGAAAAACAAAAGATAGTGATGGTGATGTAATTGATCAAAAGGTGACTAATCATTTTTTTAATCAAGGTTTTGGAGATGTGATTTCACCAATTATTTCAATTACAGGATTACCCACTTTAGAACAGGAAAAAGAAAAAGAGTATTTGAATAGATTTAGATTCGAATATTTTGCTATTAATGCTGGATCAAAAACTTTTAAAGGAGCTGGTCAAAGTATAAAAAAAACCTCAACAAATGTTCAAAGGCAAGGAACTGCCTACAAGATATATGGTTGTGGTTATTTAATGCCAAAAGGCGATGCTGGATACGAAGACCCTGAAATATTAATACCTTTAGAATCTGTGATAGTTTTATCTACTTAAGCACAAAATGACCAATTAAAATTTAATAAGGTATTTATATAATTAAATTATTTAGTATTATTTAAAAAATGAAAAATTATACCAAATTTTTTTTAATTATTATTTTTACATTTGTTTCTTGGTCTTCTCATGCATGTGATTTCTTGAATCTACCACTTGGAACTCAAATGACAAAATTAACTGATAAATATGAAAATTTATATGATATGGATGAGGACGAAACTGATGATACAGTTTACAAATATACTTATAGAGCTAAAGATTTTTGCCAAGAAAAAGAGTTGAGTAATACTTACTTATTTGTTTTTGTACAAAATTTAAAACTCATTGGATTTAGATTAAAAATCTTGCATGATGATCTTGAAAAAGATGAATTACAGAGATTTACCAAATCAAATATTGGTTCTATTGATGATAAAGTTAAGGGAAAAAAATGGTTTGGAACAGTTCAAGTTAATTCAGTAGATAGATTTATTTTATTTAGTAAAAGCAAAACATACGACTCTAAGTTATTAGAAACCCTTTCAATTACTTCAGGTGATTATCGAGAATTATTATATAGTCCTGATGTAGAGGAAGTTATAATGTGAGCATGATAAATTTTTTTAAAAAGATAACAATCATTTTATTTTTATTTTGTTTTAATCAAATGGTTATGGCTAAACCTATTCCCCCTGGCTCAGGTGAGGGAGATGTTCCAGCAAATATTTTGATACTTTTAGATAACTCTAAAAGTATGTCTAATAATAAAATAGGTGCAACTTATAAAAGTGTTATTGGAGCTACAATTGATGGTGCAGGTAACAAAATATTAGCTTCTGCCGACACAGAAAGAGGTGGTCTATATAAATTAGACTCTGCAGGAGACCCTATAAATTTTGAAGGTGTGAAACGTAACGGTGTTTCGTACTCAGTTGAGACATGGTATCCCTCTGATGCAAGAGACAAAACATGTGACTATAAACTAACAAAAAACAGTTTGACTGGCTCATTTACACTACCAGTCCATAGAAGAACTGCTCACGTTCAATACAAAACTGGTGTTTCAATGAAAGACACAAATATTAATGAAAATTTAATTTTTTTCTTAATGTGGGCTAATGGATCAGAAAGTTACATTGTTGGTTTAAATGAAACAACTCTTCAGTGTAGAATTGCAATTCTACAAACAGATGCATCACCAACCAGAAATTTTGACTTTGCGACAAAAGATGGAGATTTAATTATGGTTGCCTTAGGCACAGCATCAGGAACTAAAAAATCATCATTTACCTCTTGCAATTTATCTCAATCCGATTGTGAGGAAAAAATAGCAATAGGTAAAAGTTCTGGCACAACTAAATTTGGACAGAAAGCGACCAAGTCATGGAAAATTGGTTTAGATAGTAATGCAAGCTATGTTTATGTATCAGACAGTAAGGGCATATTTGGTTTTGAACTTAATGACAATACAGTACCAATGATTAGTAATATGAATACAATAGCTAAAAATTGTCCTGGAGCTCCCAGTGGAATATTATCTAAAACGCAAGATCATATTACTTTTGATGTCTCAAGTGAAGGTGATAATATTTTTTTCGCTGTTAGTAAAAAAAGAAGACACTTACAAAGAATAATATTTAGAGCGGATGGGTCTTGTTATGCTCAAAACAAGTCAACTATAGGTGTAAAAAAGAATCAAGAAAACAAAGGTTCAGCTGGTGGATTAATTTCTACTAAAGTTAATTTTACAGCGACCCCCTCAGCAGTATCAGTGATTGGTAATAGAGTTTTAATTACGCATGGTTCTTTTGTTGATGAATTTTTTGGAGATAGAATATTAGGTGGAGCTAGAGATACTGCTTGGCAAAATCAAATAGGTGGTGGCAGAATTACCAGATGGGAGGGAGCAAAAAAAGCAATTTCTTCAGTTTTATCAGATAGCACTTTAACTAGTGGAGCTAATTTTGGATTTGGTTGGTGGAGTGCAGGAGAAGACAATAAAACTGGGTGGTATTGTGACAAAGATGGAACAAACTGTACATATTGGACAGGCTGGGATGCTGCAAAAAATGAACACAAGGAATGTAGCACTAATTATAATAACGTTTGTTTAGCTGTTCCAATCGGGACCGAGGGCGCTTCACAAACAATAGGGATACTTAATTCAATTTCAACTCGAGCAGGTACTGATAGTCATGCCTGGTCTCAAATGGCAAGTGGATATTTCAATGCTAACGCGCCGAATGGTGAAATAGAAAATTTTGATATCGACACAACTTGTCAGTTAAATTATGTAATTGTTATAAGCGATGGGATGATGAGAAATCATGGTTTAACTCAAATCGCTACTAAAAATAATTTGCAAGGTAGTACC
>CABZPS010000009.1 GCA_902527635.1 uncultured Pelagibacteraceae bacterium
CCTTTATAATTTTTCCTTTCCATCTTCTTGGTCTAAAAGGACTTATGGGTGAAATAGACAATTTTTCAGAATTTAAATTAAGAATTGGTCCATGTACCGAAAGGTTGTAGGCTGTACTCCCAGCTGGAGTTGAAACTAGAACCCCATCTGAAACTAATTTCTTTATAATTGATCTAGATCCTTGTGAAATAGATATTGTGGCTGCTTGTCTACTTTGTCTTAAAATTGAAACTTCATTAATTGCTAATGATTTTTTAATATTATTATTTTTATTTTTAACTTTCATTTCTAGAGGGAAAATAGAAACTGTATTAGCTTTTAATAAGTTTTTTTTAAAATTTTTTGAAGAAAATTTATTCATTAAAAAACCATAGTTCCCAGAATTAATTCCATAAAAAAAAGTTTTAGAGTTAATATTTTTTTTTAATGTTTGAAGCATAAAACCATCCCCGCCTATAACAATAATAATATTTAGTTTATTTGGCGCAAAATATTTTAATTTTTTTAATAGGATTGATTTTATCCTTAATGATTTCTGATTTTTATCACTTATTATTTGAATATTTTTTTTCATTTAATTAATCTTTAATAATCACTCTACAAGACTTATCAACACTAATCATTAATACGTTTTTATCTGAAAAGTACTCATCTACAGCTTTTCTACAGCCCGGAAAGTCTCCATAATCATCAATTATTAAAACACCTTTTTGTGACAAAAGTGGGTAAAAAGTTTCAAGTTCAATTTTTGTACTTTCATAAAAATCAGTATCAAGTCTAAGTATTGATATTTTTTTGGGTAAATTATTTTTTTCCATCAATGTGTTTTCAACTTTACCTTTTATAAAAATTAAATCATCTGTACTTGAAAATAATTTATTTGAAGAGTTTAAAACATCTTCTAAGGATGCTTTTGTCCAAGGTTCATTTTTATTTTTAAATTCATTATAAACATTATTTGCTTTTAAACCATCATGTATTGATGGTTGGGGCATTCCTTCAAAAGTATCATATCCATAAAGTGATCTTTTAATATTATTATAATATTTTTCTTGAACTTTTTTCGCCAAAAATAAATTACCACCCCTCCATATTCCACATTCTACAATATCACCCTCTATCTGTTTCTTATTAATGTAATGAACAGTTTTAATTAATGTCCATCTTCTGACCAAAGGTGTTAATGAAAACTCATCAATAAAATTAATTAACTTTTTATTTTCATCATCTATTTCAGGAATATTGTCTATCCAAAAATCTTTTTTTTTTAAAAAAGGTTTTTTAATAACTCTAAAAAAATTTCTTATCTTTCTACTAAATTCATTCATCCATGGTGCCCTCGGCCAGACTCGAACTGGCACTCCGCAAGCGGCAAGGATTTTAAGTCCTTTGTGTCTACCAATTTCACCACGAGGGCATTAATGAATTTCATGAGTATTTATGCTAATATTTATAATTGAACAAGGTTAATAAGTAAATTTTTTTTATTTTATCTCTTTATGTATGAGGCTTGTGCGAGATATCCAACTGAATTATATATATACTTTGTTTAAAGATTCAAATTTTTTCTTTTTCTTTAACTTCCTGCTCTTTAACTACCCTAGAATTTTCTTTTACATTTAAAATATTTGCAAAGCTATGGTTCACATCTCTATGACCTGCTTCATCATCTCTGATAACTTCAACAACATCTTTTAACCTAGAATTAAGTGGTAGATTCCAATAATTTATTGCAATGTCCGGAGCTTTAATATTTTCAATTTTACCCTCTTCTATTTCTTTTAAATATTCTGTGTAACTTATAACTGCTTCCTCTTCGAAATATCCAACGATTCTATGAGCTGTCCTTTGTGATAAAAGATAAATGATTGAATACATCAAAATAAATATAAATTGTGCCATTATTATAATCATTCTTTCAATAAAGGTAGGTTTAGCTATTTGAATAAAAGTCATTAAGTGCATTCTCTCATTTTCAGCTTCGTCTAAAAGAATTTTAATCCAACCTCTATCATCCTGCATTTTTCTTAATGATTTTAAATGTAATAACATGCCCGCAACCATTCCGGGAACTGCTGCAACAGTTTCTAAAACAACTGCTCTGTGTCCATACTTTTTTTTAAAAAAGGTATCAGCAAGTAATCTTAAAAATTTAGTAAATGTTAACGCTACACGATCACTTAAATTTTGTGGCTTATGATGTCTTGTCATACCTTCCATATAATTTATATAGTTCTTAAATCTTTTTTTTTAAGCCATTATATACCCTTAATGACTTAAAATAATGAGAAATTGATGCGACAAACTGTTAACGATTACTTCTTATAAGATGAATTAAAATAAACTCATGTTCATTGCAATGAATAGATTTAAAATTATACCAGGTAAAGAAGCTGAATTTGAAAAAGTTTGGAAAGACAGAGATACGCATCTTGATGGTGTTAATGGGTTTAAAGAATTTCATTTGGTAAAGGGTGAAAAATGTAATGAATTTTCATTATATGCATCACATAGTATATGGAATTCTAAAGAGGATTTTATTAACTGGACTAAATCAGAAGCATTTAGACTTGCTCATAAAAATGCGGGTAAACACAAAGATTTATATCTTGGAGGACCAAACTTTGAAGGCTTTGAAGTAGTGTTTTAAATATATTTTAATTTAATAATAGGAGAAAAATATGAAAATATTAAAAGAATTAGATGATGCAAAAATAGTAATCGTTGACTTAGAAGTTAGATTGGGAGAAGAAGTTAGAAGTGCTCCAACTTTATGTGCAAAATATAAAGGGAAAATTATACCTTTAAATACAGCTCATGATGGTAGACCGATATTAATGAAAGAAGAAAATTCTATAGAAAACTAAATTATAATTAAACTATAGGAGTAAAAAATTGTTGTTTATTTTAGTATTTTATTAACATTAATGAATAATTGTAATGTTTAAGTAGGACAAAATTCATGGTGAATAAATATCTATAATAATTATTATTATACGTAATGAAATATAATATTGCTAAATCTCACTTAAAAAAAAAATCACAATCAAAGCTTGCCTTATCAATTAGCCTATTTATTGTGCTTTTGACATCAACTGGATACATCTTTAATTCTAAAGAAATAATTTTTCTATTTTATATTTTTTGTTTCGTATTTCTCTACAATTTAGTAATCCAATTCTTATTAGAAAGGTTTGATATTAAATCATGATTAAAACACTCATTAGATTAAAGATATTAAAATTTATACTAATAAGTGGGGCATCAGCAGCTTATGCTTTTAAGAAATATTGTGATAAAAAAAATAAAGAAAAAGTTAAAAAAGACGGGAAAACATCGCTTCTTACTCGGTAAAAATTTTACTATATTTTCTTATCTCTATCATAAGCTTTTTTTTCTTTCCAAATAGATCTTTTTTCCTCCAGGTGTATATTCTCATCTTTCTTCTTTATGTGCCTGATATTCGTTTCAAATGATAAAGAAGACGGAGGTAGTTGATAATTTTCATCTATAAAATTTATTATTGATGAATAAGAAGGATAAAAGTCCTCTCGTTCGTCGAAATTAATAAATTTCTTGTAATTTTTTGAAAATAAACCATTACCATCATCGTGAAATCTTTCTGTGGTTAAACCATATTTTTCATAAGGATAAAAATTTAAATCATCTTTATTTATATGATTTACCCAACTGGCATAAGTCCAATATTCACCAAAAGAACCATATATATTTGCGGCTTTTATTACTAACTCAATCCAATTTTGATCAGATTTGAAATGGTCTTTAAATTTTGATTTGAGACTTTTTAAATACTTCGTTTTAAAAATCATATGATGAGAGGTAAATGTTCCTCTAATATCTTCGACAGGGTTTATTTCTAATACATCGATTATTAAATTTTTCCACGAATTTAAAACATCTCGATTTCCATATGATTTATCTTGTAATAAAGCAAACTTTTCCTTTCTCTCATCAAGTATTGGCCATGATCTTACTGGCAGTAAATCTGAATCCCAAACCACGAAAACTTCGTCTAATTCGTCTAAAACATCGTTAGCTCCTAATTTAATAATCTGTTGGTACAACCAGCCAGGAGTATAATTGGGTTTATTTTGTGTTATTTGTGAAACAATATCAGTTTTTGTTAAATTATATTTATTTAAAAAAAAGTTATCTTCATTCAACAAATTTAAATTTTTAATATTCCAAAACTTAGATTTTTCCTTTAGAATTTTAATTTCTTGATCCGACGTTACAACAAAAATTTGTTTTGGTTTATATTTTTGAGAAATTCCCTCAAGAACTGCTCTTGTACTCCAATTCACATGGTGAATTGGAATTACAAATTGGTACATTTTATTAATTTAAATTTGCTTCTTTAGCAATATTTTCATCTGCTTTAAAAACAGTAACTGGATCTTCAAGTCCTGCATCAGAACAAAGAGGTTCAACACCCAGCCCCTTTCTAGGGTATTTTGAAACTATTATTTTATACTCTTGTATAATTTTTTTTAATTCAAATTTTGTTAGATCATTAATATATTTACACTTTCCGATATCAATTGGAACTGGAATAGCTAAATTACCACCTCTTTTTTGTAGAATTTTATCAAAACCTTCATTCATGCATTTCTCATCTAACAATATGTCGTGCCATAAACTCAATTCATATTCGCTAAATAACTTTAAAATTCTATGCAAATCTTTTTCACTTAACCAGCCTCTCTTGTAAGACATAAAAGAACTTAAGGTCATCTCAACACTTATAGCATGACCATGTAATAACCCTGCTTTAAGTTCAAAGTTTGCGCTTAATCCGTGGCCAAATGCATGATCTCTAATACTGTGAACTTCGTGTAAATTATCATATTCACTCTCAACGTAACTTTTTAAAGATAAACCAATTATCTTTTTTGATTTTGTAACTATTTCATCTTGGGAATTACAATTAATTGTACCAAAATGTGTTTTCATTAAATCAAGTCCTGTATCTTCAAGTAAATGAAATAATTCTTTATCTCTAATTACAGCCATCTTATGTATTTCGGCAATACCATGACGAACCCAAGAAGTTTTTAAACTTTTGAAAAATGAGCGATCAGATATATTGAGAACTGGAGCATGAAAAGAACCTAGGAGGTTTTTAAATCCTCCTGCATCACAGCACGATCTCGGACTTGGTCCACTATCTATCGCACTTACAACAGAAGTTGACAACATTATATATGGAGTGCTTCGATGATAAATAGATGCTGCAAAAGCTCCAATATCCCCTATAACTCCCCCTCCAATTATTAAGATGGGTTCATTTCTGTTTACGCCAAGTTTTCTAAAATCCTCTACAATCTTTTCAACATTTTTTATGTGCTTATCAACCTCCATAGCCCTATAAACCAGTTTTTCTAAAACAATTGAATGATGATTGAAATAATTGTCAATTTCTATTCCATAATTGTCCTCAATATTTTGATCTAGTAAACAAATACATCTTCCAAACGATTTGTATTGATCTCTCAAGAGAGAATTATTTATATCAAGTGTATTTTCCTCTACTTTAATTGACGTAAAAGTATTTAGATTCATAGTTGCCTCTATCTGTTGATAGTCGTTTGAACTTACAACATGACCACATGAATTTCTGTAACTTGAGGTTGGATATAAAGCTAGAGGATTTTTTTTCTCATAATCCAAAATCAGTTTCTTATAAAATAAACTTTTCGAGCTACTTAGTAAATTTGAAATTAATTTAGCATTTCCAAACTCAGAATTATTAATTTTCGAAGATAGAATTTTTAGTTCGTTTGATAAATGTTCATTAAAAGGTTGTACAAGATATGAGAGCTCTAGAAGAAACCTTTCGGTCGTCAAATTTAAAGAAGTTTTTAGAATTCTTAAATGCGGTAATAAAGAAATAGCGTTTAATCTAAAAAATTCATCTGATATCTTAAAATCATAAGGATCTATTTCGGTTAAATTTATCAATAAGTTTTTAAAATAATTATTATTTACAAAATCCTCTATCAAATTAGGATCAATTTGAGAGTTTTTATAATTTACAACAAAATATTTAGAAAAATTAATAATTGATTTAGAAATCATAGACTTAAATAAAAATATAATACAAATTAGTCAAACCGCACTATGTCTCATTTTATAGTTTAAATGTAAAATTCATCCTCAAGTAGAAAATATAAAATGGTTAATGATATTATTTTTTCTGTCAAATTTCATAAAAGTCCCAGTTTTTTTTAACTTTTTGAAGTGTTTATGCAAATATTTATTGTAATTTAAGTAATGAAAAAAAAATTTACAATTTTGATTTTCACCGACTTAGACGGTTCACTTTTACACAGAGATACGTTTAAATTCGACCCAATCAAACTTTACATAAGAAGCCTTGTAAATAATGGAATTATTATTATTCCAAATTCAAGCAAAACCGAAAAAGAAATTGAAAAATTTAATGAGGAATTAGGTATTGAGCTTCCTTTCATTTCAGAAAATGGTTCATCAATTCATGGTTTAAATTTAATAAATAAAAATTTTCCAAACAAAATAATTCTTAGTAGAGAAAAAGAAGAATTACTGAAAATTTTTAATTTAAAAGTGCCTGAAAAAATAAAAAATAAATGTCTTTTAATTTCCAAATTAGACAAAAAAAAACAAGAAGAAATATTTGGGCAAAAGGATGACAAACTTAAAAATGTTTTAAGTAGAAATTATACTTTGCCTATTTTATTTATTGGAAAAAAAATAGAAAAAAATAAACTATTAAAAATTCTAAACGATAATTCATTAACTTTACAAGATGGTGGACGTGTCTCAAACTTATGTGATAAGGTTAATAAAGTAAAATCTATGAATAAAGTCATAAAAATTTTAAAGAAAACCGAAGATAAGATTAAAACTATTGCAGTTGGTGATAACTATAATGATATAGATATGCTAAAAAATAGCGATATTCCTTGCTTAGTTTTTAATGATCAGTTTAAACTTGATCAAATTAATATTAATAATCTTGAATTTTCAAATAAACCATCTCCAGAAGGCTGGGCTGATGTGATTAAAATGGCTCTAGCTAAATTAAATCATAATGTCTAAACTTAAATATGAGTGAATTTTCTCAAAATGGAATAATCTCAACTTTGCATGATTTTGGGACGAGATCCACAACAGAGATTGAAAAAGATTTATTAAAATTTTCTAAAGAAAGAAAGATGGAGTTAATTTTACCCTGTCTTTACTCAGAGCTGGAGGGTAATGCTTTACCTAATATTGTAGAGGAAATTAGTAGAACAAAATATTTAGATCATATTATAGTTGGTCTTGATAAAGCTAACGAAAATCAAGCAAAAAAAGCCTGGAAGTTTTTCAAAAAACTAAAAACACCCTTTTCTCTTTTGTGGAACGATGGACCTGGACTAAAAAAACTTGATAAAGAATTGAAGAAAAAAGATCTTGCACCAAGTGAACTCGGTAAGGGAAGAAATGTTTGGTATTGTATTGGTATGTCTATTGCAAGAGATACTGCACGTTCTGTTGCTTTACATGACTGCGATATAAAAACCTATGATAGAAGAATGTTAGCTAAACTTTTTTATCCAGTTGTAAACCCTCTTTTTAACTTTGAATTTTGTAAAGGATATTATCCAAGAGTTGCTAACGGAAAAATGAATGGCCGAGTTGCAAGATTACTTGTTTTTCCTTTACTAACTGCTCTCGAGAAAACTATTGGTGTTAGTAGCTATTTAGAGTTTATGAAGTCTTTTAAATATCCTTTGGCTGGTGAGTTCTCTTTTAGACGGAATGTTTTACCAGAATTAAGGATATCTTCTGATTGGGGTATTGAAGTTGGTATTTTATCTGAAATGCAAAGAAGTTTCTCACCTCAAAATATTTGTCAGGTCGATTTAGCTGATACTTATGATCACAAACATCAAATTTTATCTAGCGACGATGAAACCAAAGGTTTATCTAGAATGTCGATTGATATAATTAAAACATTCATTAAAAAATTGGCTACTCAAGGAAATACATTTAGTAGAGAAAAATTTAGATCTCTAAAAGCAACTTATTATAGATCTGCTTTAGATTTAATTGATATTTATCGAACTGATGCATATATGAATGGATTAAAATTTGATTCACATACAGAAGAAAAAGCAGTTGAATTATTTGCTGTAAATATAATGAAGGCTGGAGAGGCATTTATTCTTAATCCAATGGATACACCTTTTATACCTACGTGGAGTAGGGTTAAAAGTGCAATACCTGATTTTTTGGGGAGGCTAGAAAGAGTTGTTGATGAGGATAACAAAAAATATAGTTAATGTTATCCAAAATAAACCAAAGACAGATTTTCTCTAAAATTAATAATATATATCGAGCTCATTGCAACAAAGAGGATATTAACTTTTATACTACCGAAGTCATACAGATTTTAAACCAATTTAACCAAAAAAATATAAAAAAGAAAAAGAACATATCAGAAAAAACTTCGATGCTTATATGCTATGGCGATAGCATTTTTGACCAAAATCAAAAACATTCAATTAAAGTATTTAAAAAATTCTTCCAAAAAAAATTAATTAAAAATTTTAATACCGTTCACTTTTTACCATTTTATCCTTCAAGCAGTGATAGTGGCTTCGCAGTAAAAGATCATTACAAAATAGATGGCAAACTTGGCAATTGGTCCGATATAAAAAATTTTTCCAAAAAAAGTGATGTGATGGCAGATATTGTCATTAATCATTCATCAGCAAGAGGTTTATGGTTCAAAAATTTTTTAAAAGCAAGAAGACCTGGTAAAGATTATTTTTTAACTGTAGACACTAAATTTGATATCTCAAAAGTTGTAAGGCCAAGAGATCATAAACTTTTAAAAAAGATAGATATATTTAACAAAACTGACTATCTTTGGCGAACATTCAGTCCAGATCAATTAGACTTAAATTTTAAAAACCCAGCAGTGTTATTACGCTTTATAAAAATCATGATTAACTTAATTAATCATGGAGTGACCCTTTTTAGATTAGATGCAATTGCTTATCTTTGGAAAGAAAGTGGAACGAAGTGTATTAACTTAAACAAAACACATGAGATCATAAAACTCCTAAGAATTATTTCCGGCTTACTTAATACTCAAACCTTAATAGTTACAGAAACAAACTTGCCTGAAAAAGAAAACTTGAGTTACTTCGGAAAAAATGATGAAGCTAATTGGATATATAATTTTTCCTTACCACCTTTATTAATCCACGCTTTCTTATTTGAAAATAACTCGTATCTTTACAATTGGAGTAAAAAACTTCCGAAAAGTAAAAATGGAAATTGTTATTTAAATTTCATTGCATCACATGATGGAATTGGAATGAGACCCACTGAAGGATTATTAAGTAATAAAGTTTTAAAAGATTTTCTTAAAAGATTAAAGAAAAATGGGTCAAAGTTTTCTTATAGAAAAATTCAAAATAAATCAAAAAAGGTTTATGAGGCAAATATAACAGTATTCGATGCTCTAAAAAAAACTAATTATGACGATGGTAAGTTTGCATTTGAAAGATATATTTCCGCTCATTCAATAATGATAGCATTCGAAGGAATCCCAGCGATTTATTTCAACTCCATGTTTGGAACATCTAATGATGAGGCAAAATTTGTGATTACTGGAAATAATCGAGATGTAAATAGATATAAATGGAATTTGAGAAATATTTCAAACAAACTTAATAATAAAGATTCTAAAGAGAATTATTTTTATAAAAAGATTTCCAATCTATTAAGTATCAAAAAAGATCAAAAAGCGTTTCATCCAAACGCAAGTAGAGAGAATATCAATCTTGGACCAAAAATATTTTCTTTTAAAAGAGAAAGTATTGATAAAAAACAAATAATAATCTGCATAACAAATCTCTCCTCAAAAATTCAATATTTCAAGTTAAATAAAAAGTTTTTAAAATATAAAGACTTATTAGGAAGTAAAATATTTTTTACACTTGATAAAAAAATTAAATTAAATCCATGTCAAACAATCTGGCTTTCTAATAGATAAATTATTTTTCCCAATCAAATCTTGGAAAAGAATTAAAAATTTTAAATATACCATCTGACCATTGATTACATACTTTAGAATATTCATCATCAGCAATATTCAAACATTTTTGTGACAGAATTTTATACCCATCTTTTTTATAAACTACGAAATCAATTGGTGGCCCTACGGTCAGGTCACTTTTTAAAGTAGAGTCGATTGAAATCAAAGCACATCTAGAGGCATCTCCAATTGAGACATCAGGTTTTATAACTCTATCTAAAATTGGTTTACCATATTTTACCTCACCGATTACTAGATAAGGTTTACTGTCTGCTGGCTTGATATAATTACCTTGTGGGTAGACTAAATAAAGTTCCATCGGTTGATCTTTAATTTGTCCGCCGACTATAAAAGTTGATCCTAATAAAACTGTATCAGTGTTTATTCCTTTTGGCATTGAGTGTTCAACATTAAGAGATCCAACATAAGAGGCTATTTGATCAAAATCTTTACAGGTATTTAAATTCATTATTCCAGTTTTATCTTCTAAATCTTTTTCAATAGATTTATATACAGCTTGTGAAGTACCTAGATTTCCAGAGGTAACAATAATTATTGTTCTGTCACCAACATCATATGTAAACATTTTAGTATAAATATTTACGTTATCTAATCCTGCATTAGTTCTTGAATCTGATGCAAAAACTAGACCATTATTTGCTTTTATTCCTATACAATAAGTCATTAATTTTAAGCAATATTTTTAAAATTGCTTTATGTATAATCTATTTCTCACATAACAGGTATAACAAATACACAATTGAATTAATTAATTTAAAATTTGAAGATGTTAAATGACCTCTAAATTATGGAAAGATTATAACGCGAAATATGCATATGATGGTTATTTTACAGCGGATAATAAACTAAGAAAACATGCACTTATAATTTCTAGTATCCTAGAAAAATATGGCAAAAAAAAACTACAAGAAATAGAAAAAAATTGTCAAAGTACAATTAGTGCTAGGGGAATAAATTTTAGAGTTTACGCTGCAAATAATAGAGCTGAAGAAAAAAAATGGCCTTTAGATATCATCCCAAGAATAATTCCTAAACTTGCTTGGAACAAAATTTCAAAAGGTTTAAGACAAAGAGCGAACGCTCTTAATCTTTTTATTGACGATATTTATAATCAAAAAAAAATTTTTAAGGATAAAGTAGTGCCAGAAGACATAATTTTAAAATCTCCTTATTATGTAAAACAGTGTGAAGGTTTTTCGCCAAAATTTAAAGCTTGGTCAAACATATCTGGGATCGATTTAATTCGAAATAAAAATGGTGAATATTTAGTGCTTGAAGATAATTTGAGAGTACCATCTGGTGTTTCTTATATGTTGGAGAACAGAATGGTTATGAGAGATGTTTTTCCGGAGCTATTTACTAGATATAAAGTTTCATCAATTCACCAGTATACAAATAAATTATACAATTGTATGGTTGAGTGTATTCCAAAAAAAACAGCTAACCCCCACATGGTTGTTTTAACTCCAGGAATTTATAACTCGGCTTACTTTGAACACTCATTTTTAGCAGAGCAAATGGGGATCGCTCTAGTAGAGGGTAAAGATCTCTTCGTTGAAGATGATAATGTTTATATGAAAACTGTCAAAGGGCCTTTAAAAGTTGACTGTATATATAGAAGACTTGATGATAGTTTTTTGGATCCTAAAGTATTTAATAAAGAGTCCTTGATAGGAGTTCCAGGCTTATTTAAGTGTTGGTTAAAAAAAAATGTTGGTATCTTAAATGCAATAGGAACAGGTGTTGCTGATGACAAGGTTGTCTACTCGTTTGTGAATAAAATGATTATCTATTATCTGGGGGAACAACCTATATTAAATCAAGTTGAAACATATTTATGTCACGACAAACAACAAAAAAAATATGTTTTAGAAAATCTATCTAAGTTAGTTGTAAAACCAGCAAATGCCTCGGGTGGATATGGATTGATGATAGGACCCAAAGCCCCCAAGAAAGAAATTGAAGAGGTAAGACAGAAAATTTTAAAAAATCCAAGAGAATTTATTGCGCAGCCACTAGAAGTATTATCAACTGGTCCAACTATAACTAATAATGATATCGAACCAAGACATCTTGATTTAAGACCATTCGTTTTATCAGGAAAATCAAATTATGTGACTTCAGGTGGACTAACAAGAGTAGCTTTAAGAAAAGGTAGCACTATTGTAAATAGTTCACAAGGTGGTGGATCTAAAGATACCTTAATTGTTGGTTAAAAAATAAATTTTAAATTATTAGAGCTTTTTCTAAATATTTTAAATCGAGTTTACAATCTTTGTATCCACGCTTGACTACATTTAAATATCTTTCAGTTGGAAATCTAAAAGGCGTTTTTTTTGTCATGGTATAAGTCATTACTTTGTCACCTTCATGTAAGAAATAATATTTTTTATATAAAATTGGAAAGTCTTCATAAATATCTAGTTTTTTTTCATCGCTCTTTGATATTTCAAATAAACCACCTGGAACAATTGAATTTTTTTTAGGTTCAATATCAGCTGCTCTATATTTACTTCGAAAAGTTAATCTAAAATCTTCTAAATCTATCTTTTTTAGAAAAACACTATCCTTACATCTTCCTTTCATTTGAATATGATGAAGATTACTACCGTAAGCGAAGTAAAGCATTTATCTCTCTACAATTTCGATATCTTTTTCTTTTATAAATTTTAAAATTTGAGTATTGCAATAGTCAATTTTAGACTGATTTTCAGATCTCAAAACAATCGATACACCAAGCTTACCAGCGTGAAAAAAAGGATAACTTCCAATTTCAACATCTTGGTTTTGATCTTGAACTTTCATTAGTGAATTAGCAATTTCACTTTCGACTGTTCTTAAATTAATTGTGTGACTTAAAATTGGTTCTCCACCAGCTAATTTATTCTTTAATCCACCTAACATAGACTTCATTATTGATGGTACACCTGGTAAACAAAATACATTTTCAACACTAAATCCTGGAGCACCACTTGTTGGATTTAAAATTAATTCTGCATCTTCTGGCATCCATGCCATTCTTTGTCTACCTTTATTGAATTCTCCTTTTTTGTAATAAGAATCTAAAATCTTAAAAGCTTCTTTGTGTATTTCATATTTTCGATTGAAAGTTTTTGAAACGGACTGTGCAGTAATATCGTCATGAGTAGGACCAATCCCTCCAGTTGTAAAAACATAATCATTAGATTTTCTTAAAATATTAAGGGTATCAACAATTATTTTTTCTACATCGGGAATAACTCTTACTTCTTTTACTTTTATACCAATTGAATTAAGCCAAAGAGCTAATGTGCTGGTATTTGTGTCTTGAGTTCTTCCTGATAAAATTTCATTACCAATTATCAAAATTGCAGCATTAACTTTTTTGTTTTTAATCATTATTATATGTATAATTTGAAAATGGAATTTACCAAGTCTTTAATAAAAGGCAAATTAATCAAAAGATACAAACGTTTTTTTGTTGATATTAAATTAGATAATCAAGTAGTTACGGCACATTGTCCTAACACTGGATCCATGAAAGGTTTATTAGATGTGGGAAATGAGGCTTATCTCTTAAAAAATGATGATCCAAAAAGAAAGTTGAAATACACACTTCAAATTCTAAAAGCTAAGGGAAATCTTGTTGGAGTAAATACCCATTTAGCTAACAAAATTGTTCACAATGGTCTCATGAAAAATCTTATTAAAGAGTTAAAGAATAATGAAACAATCAAACCAGAAGTTTTTTTTAATAAAGAGACAAGATTCGATTTTTTAGCTCTAAAAAATAATAAAGAGATCTTTGTAGAGGTAAAAAATGTGACGCTTTTTCGAGATAAAAAAACTGCTGAATTTCCTGATGCAATTACCTCAAGAGGATCAAAACATTTGCTCACCCTTATTGATGCCATAAAAAAAGGTTATAAAACATACTTAATTTTTCTAGTGCAAATACAAAATATGGAAAACTTTAAAATAGCAAAAGACATTGACCCAGAATATTATAATAATTATCAGGTTGCTAAAAAAGCAGGAGTAAATTTCTTAGCTTATAGATGTAAAATTAGTCCAAAAAAAATTTTGATTGAAAAAAAAATAAAAATTATAAATGAATAACTACTCTGAAAAGTTTGAAAAAATGAGAATTGCAGGAAACCTTGCTGCGAAAACTTTAGACATGCTCACTGAAAATATTAAAGAGGGCGTTACTACAAACTACATAGATAAACTTGGCTATGAATTTATAAGAGATAACGGAGGTCACTCTGCCCCGCTTTTTTATAGAGGTTTTGAAAAATCATTATGTACTTCTTTAAATCATGTTGTTTGTCATGGCATACCTTCAGAAGATAGAATTTTACAAGATGGTGATGCTTTAAATGTAGATGTTACCGCAATTATTGATAATCATTATGGAGACACTAGCAGAATGTTTTGTGTTGGCAAAACATCTGTAAAATTAAATAATTTAATTGATGCTACTTATGAAGGAATGATGAGAGCAATTAAAATTCTTAAACCAGGTATTAAACTTGGTGATATTGGACATGAAATTCAATCCTATGTCGAAGAAAGAGGTTTTTCGGTAGTTAAGGATTTTTGCGGTCACGGAATTGGGACTGTGTTTCATGAATCACCTAATATTTTACATTATGGTAATAAAAATACTGGTATGGAATTAAGACCAGGTATGACTTTTACTATAGAGCCAATGATAAATGCTGGAAAATTTGATACTAAACTTTTAAACGATGGTTGGACTGCTGTTACAAAAGATAAATCTTTATCGGCACAATTCGAGCATACAATAGGAATAACTGAAAATGGTTATGAAATCTTTACAGAATCTGCTAAAGGATATTCTAAACCACCATACAATTAATGATAAAAAGATACTCTCGTAAAGAATTAACAGATATATGGTCTGAAGAAAATAAGTATAAGATTTGGCTTGATGTAGAAATTGCAGCAGCTCAAGCAATGGAAAAGCTAAACCAAATTCCAAAAGGGGTTTCCTCAACCGTCAGAAAAAAAGCAAGAATTAATGTAAAAAGAATTTATCAAATTGAAAGTCAGGTCAAACATGATGTGATTGCTTTTTTAACGTCTGTAACTGAAAAAGCTGGATTGAAAGCAAGGTATCTCCATCAAGGTATGACATCGTCTGATGTTTTAGATACAAGTTTTAATATTCAATTAGTCCAATCAGGAAAAATTCTTGTCAAAGATTTAGATCAAATTTTAAAAGTACTAAAAAAACAAGCACGTAAATATAAATTTACTCCTTGTATGGGAAGAAGTCACGGTATACATGCCGAACCAATAACGTTTGGTCTTAAATTAGCATCTTTCTATGAGGAGTTTAAAAGAAATAAAAAAAGATTAGTTGATGCAATTGATGAGGTTTCTACATGTGCAATATCAGGAGCTGTTGGGACTTTTGCAAATATTTCTCCAAAGGTTGAACAACATGTTGCTAAAAAACTTGGGTTAAAAGTTGAGCCAATTTCAACTCAAATAATTCCTCGTGATCGTCATGCTTTTTATTTTTCAGTTTTAGGTATTATAGCTGGATCCATTGAAAGAGTTGCAACAGAAATAAGGCATCTTCAAAGAACTGAAGTTTATGAGTTACAAGAATACTTTTCAAGAAACCAAAAGGGATCCTCAGCTATGCCACATAAAAAAAATCCTATCTTAAGTGAAAATCTTACAGGCTTGTCAAGAATAGTAAGAAGTGCAGTTGTGCCTGCCTTGGAAAATATTGCTTTATGGCATGAAAGAGATATTTCACATTCAAGTGTAGAGAGAAGTATAGGACCAGACGCAAACATCACTATTGATTTCGCTTTAGTAAGACTGGCTAATATATTGGATAATATGGTTGTTTATCCAAAAAAGATGTTACAAAATTTAAATCTTACAAAAGGATTAATTTTTTCTCAAGAATTGATGTTAGAATTAACTAAAACTGGATTAAGCAGAGAAAAATCCTATAGAATGATTCAAAATTATGCAAAAAAATGTTTTGTAGAAGATTTGAACTTATATAGCGTCATTCAGAGAGACAAATATATAATAAGCAAGATTTCACCAAAAAAATTACAATCCATTTTTAGTTACGCTAAACATTTTAAAAATGTAAATTTAATATTTAGAAGAGTATTTAAATAATGAAAAAAGGAAAAAAATTATACGAGGGTAAAGCAAAAATTATTTATGCTTCTTCTGATAAGAGTTTAGTTATCCAATATTTTAAAGACGATGCTACTGCTTTTAATAACCAGAAAAAAAGTACCATAGAGGGAAAAGGTGTATTGAATAATCGTATTTCAGAGCACATACTTTCTAATTTATCTCAAATAGGAATTAAAAATCATTTAGTAAAAAGATTAAATATGAGAGAACAATTAATCAAATTGGTAGAGATTATACCAATTGAGTTTGTTGTCAGAAATGTTGCCACTGGATCATTAACTAAAAGATTAGGTATTGAGGATGGAACAGTTCTTAAAGAACCTCTAATTGAATACTGTTTAAAAGATGATGAACTTGGTGATCCCTTAATTGCAGAAGATCACATCTATGCTTTTGAGTGGGCTTCAAAAAAAGAAATTGAAAAAGTAAAAAAGATGATCTTGAGAATTAACGACTTTATGATTGGTATGTTTAGAGGTGTTGGTATCAAGTTGATAGACTTTAAACTTGAATTTGGAAGAATAAAAATAAACGGTAAAAATGAGGTTATTTTAGCTGATGAAATTAGTCCAGATACTTGTCGATTATGGGACTCTGTTACGGAAAAGAAACTGGATAAAGATAGATTCAGAAAAGATTTAGGAGATTTAATACCAGCATATACTGAAGTTGCAAAAAGACTAGGAATTTTACATGAACAATCCAATGTTGCTGCAGTCAATGTTACAAAATTATCTTCAGTTAAAAAGAAGAGAAAATGAAGGTTTCTGCAGTTATCACTTTAAAAAAAGAAGTTCTGGATCCGCAAGGAAAAGTTATTCACCAGACCTTAGATGGAATGGGATTTAAAGGTGTTAATGAAGTTAGGCAAGGTAAATATTTTGAAATTGACGTAAACGAGAATGATCCTAAAAAAGCTCAAAAAATTGTTGAAGATATGTGTAACAAACTCTTAGCGAATCTTGTAATAGAGAATTATAAAATTATTGAGATACAATAATTGATGAAATCAGCAGTAATTACTTTTCCAGGTTCAAATTGTGACAGAGATATGCACATCGCATTGAATAAGTTTGGTTTTAAAAATAAAATAGTCTGGCATAACGATAATGAATTACCTAAATCTGATTTGGTAGTGCTTCCCGGGGGGTTTTCATATGGTGATTATTTGAGATGTGGGAGCATGGCTTCTAAATCAGCGATAATGCAATCAGTAATCAATTTTGCAAAATCGGGTGGTTTAGTGATGGGAATTTGTAATGGTTTTCAGATACTAGTAGAAAGCGGATTAGTTCCAGGAGTTTTGTTGAGAAATAAATATTTAGAATTTATTTGTAAAAATGTTTTTGTAAAAATTGATAATAAAGATAATCCATATTTTAAAAATTTGGATAAAGAGATATTTGAGTTTCATATTGCACACAATGAGGGAAATTATTTTTGCACCAATGATCAACTCAAAGAAATAGAGGATAATAATCAGGTAGCAATTTATTATTGCAATAAAAATGGAAAAACAGAAGAAAAATTTAATCCAAATGGTTCAGTAAAGAATATTGCTGGTATTTTTAATAAGGAGAAAAATGTTTTAGGAATGATGCCCCATCCAGAGAGAATGATTGATCAGAGTTTATCTGGTGAAGATGGATCTTTATTTTTTAAAAATTTAATAAATAATATCAAATAATGGAAGTTAACGAACAGATAGCTGTAGATCACGGTTTAAAAAAAGAAGAATATAAAAAAATTTGTGATCTATTAAAAAGAGTTCCTAATCTAACTGAACTTGGAATTTTCTCTGCAATGTGGAATGAACACTGTTCCTATAAATCTTCAAGACTTCATTTAAAAAAACTACCAACGTCTGGAAAAAAAGTAATTCAAGGACCAGGAGAAAATGCAGGTGTGATTGATATTGAGGATGGAGATGCAATCGTTTTTAAAATTGAAAGTCATAATCATCCATCATTTATTGAACCTTATCAAGGAGCAGCTACTGGTGTCGGTGGTATTATGAGGGATGTTTTTACAATGGGTGCAAGACCTATTGCAAATTTAAATTCAATTCATTTTGGATCATCACAACACAAAAAAACGAAAAATCTTTTAAGAGGAGTTGTCCATGGAATTGGAGGTTATGGAAATTGCATGGGTGTCCCAACTATTGCAGGACAAACTTCTTTTGATAGTTCTTACAATGGCAACATTTTAGTCAATGCGATGACTCTTGGATTAGTTAAGAAAAATAAAATTTTTTATTCAAAAGCCACTGGTCTCAACAAACCTGTTATTTATGTTGGTTCAAAAACAGGACGGGATGGTATTCATGGTGCAAGTATGGCGTCTGCTAGTTTTGATGAAAAAATTGAAGAAAAAAAACCAACTGTTCAAGTTGGAGATCCATTTACAGAAAAACTTTTACTGGAAGCTTGTCTAGAATTGATGGCTGGAGACTCAATTATTGCAATACAGGACATGGGTGCAGCAGGTCTAACATCATCAAGTATTGAAATGGCTTCAAAAGGTAATTTAGGAATTGAATTAAACCTTAATAAGGTGCCATGTAGAGAAAGTAAAATGACACCTTATGAAATTATGCTTTCTGAAAGCCAAGAAAGAATGTTAATTGTTCTAGAAAATGGAAAAGAAGATATAGCAAAAAAAATATTTGATAAATGGGATTTAGATTTTGCTGTAATTGGTAAAACAACTAATTCCAAAAATATCGAATTAATTTATGACGAAAAACAAGTAGCTAATATTCCAATTAATACTTTAGTTGAAAATTCTCCCATGTATGATCGAAAGTGGAAAAAAACAAAGTTACCTAAAAAAAATTTAATCAAAAAAGAGGAATTTAAAAAATTTAAAATTAAAGAAGTTTTAGGCAAAATTTTATCAAATCCAAATGTTTGTAGTAAAGAATGGATCTGGCAACAATATGATCACACCGTTATGGGTGATACAATACAAAAACCGGGTGGTGACTCTGGTGTAGTTAGAGTTCATGGAACCGATAAGGCAGTAGCTGCAACTGTTGACTCTTCAGCTATTTATTGTTGGGCGCATCCTCTGACAGGTGGAAAACAAGTTGTTTGTGAAAGTTGGAGAAATCTTATTTCAGTTGGGGCAACTCCAATTGCCATAACTAATTGTTTGAACTTTGGGAGTCCAGAGAAAGAAGAAAACATGGGAGAATTTGTTGAATGTGTCGAGGGGATAGGTGAAGCTTGTGAATATTTAAAATTTCCAGTCGTTTCTGGAAATGTATCATTTTACAACCAAACAAAAGAAATTGGGATTAAACCAACACCATCGATTGGTGGTGTGGGTCTGATAAAAAATTATAAACAAATGATTACTATGGACTTTAAAGAAATTAATAACCGTGTTTTAATAATTGGTAAAACTGAAGGTCACATCGACCAAAGTCTTTTTGCAAGAAATATATTAAATGAAAAGAATGGACCACCGCCTGAAATAAATCTCTTTAATGAAAAAAATAATGGTGAAACAGTTCTCCAGCTTATCAAAGGTAATCTTGTTAGGAGTGCTCATGATGTATCTGTCGGAGGGATAATTACAGCTGTAAGTAAAATGTGTATAAAAGGAAACATAGGTATTGAATTTGATAAACCTAAATATTTCATGAGTGAAATTGAATATTTATTTTCTGAAGATCAAGGTAGATATATTATAGAAATCGAGCCTAAAAATTTAAAAAAAGTTGAAAGTATTTTAAATAAAAATTCTGTTCACTTTGATAAATTTGGTAAAATTACTGATAAAAATATGATTATCAATGGGAAGACAAAAGTTACAATTGACGAATTAAAAGCTTATAATACTAATTGGTTATCTAACTACATGAATTAATTATGGCAATGGATTTAAAAGAGATTGAAAAGCATATAAAAGAGGCTTTACCGGACGCATTAGTTGAAATACAAGATTTAGCTGGTGACGGAAACCATTATTCTGCGACCATTACTTCTTCTAAATTTAGTGGTAAAAGTAAAATTGAGCAACATAAGATGGTATATAATTCTTTAAAAGGTAAAATGGGAAATGAACTTCACGCCTTAGCAATAAAAACAAAGGAGCAATAATGGACGATCAAATTAAGAATTTAATTCAAAATCATATTGATAATAATGACGTTTGTTTATTTATGAAGGGAACGCCTGATGCTCCACAATGTGGATTTTCGATGGCAGTAGCAAATTTACTTAAAATTTTAGAAGTAAATTACAAAGGAGTTAATGTTTTAGAAGATCAATCTTTAAGAGAGGGTATAAAGACTTTCAGTGACTGGCCAACAATACCACAATTATATGTTAAAAAAGAATTCGTTGGTGGTTGTGATATTGTTAAAGAAATGTATGAAAATGGTGAATTAAAAAAAGTCTTTGATGATAAAGGCGTAAAATATAAAAAGTAAATCTATCTAGAATAATATTCGATGACTAAATTTGGTTCCATGACTATTGGATAAGGAACTTCCTCAAACTTTGGCACTCTTATGAATTTAAATTTTTTATTCTTTTCATCCATTTGAATGTATTCTGGAGTTTCTCTCTCTTTATTTGCTAAAGCTATATCAACTATTGCTAATTGTTTCGACTTATCTCTAATCTCAATCGTATCCTCTTCCTTAACTGAATAACTTGAAATGTTGACTTTTTTTCCATTTACTCTCACATGACCATGATTGATGAGTTGGCGTGCAGAAAAGATTGTCGTTGCAAATTTTGCTCTATAAATTACAGCATCTAATCTTCTTTCTAACAAACCAATTAAGTTTTCGCTTGTATCTCCTTTTAGCATGCTAGCTTTTTTATAAATATTTCTGAATTGTCTCTCGTTGATATTGCCATAATAAGCTTTTAATTTCTGTTTTGCTTGAAGCTGAATACCATAGTCTGAGGGTTTAGATGTTTTGGTTTGACCATGCTGTCCTGGCCCATATGCTCTAGTATTAAAAGGGCTTTTGGGTCTTCCCCAAAGGTTAACTTTCAATCTTCTATCAACTTTGTGTTTAGAGTTTAATCTTTTTGTCATTTAATATTGGGTCTTATAAACTTACACATTATTTTGTCAATCAACGTTTTTTACCCAAACTTGCAAATACGCTTGATAAAATACGTGTTTCTTTATCGGATAATTCCATTTTATAAAAAATGTTTCTTAAATTCTGTAACATTACAGGTTTCTTTTCCTTTGGTTTAAAAAAATTGATGTCTTCTAAATTACTTAAACACAAGTTTATCATTGATTGAATTTCTTTTTTTGATGCTGATTTAATTTTTTTTGATTTTTGAAATGGTTTGGTTCTCATTTTAGTTATACTAGAGACTACTTGAGCTATAATAATTAAACTATGAGAGAGATTTAATGACTTAAATTCTGAATTGGATGGAATTTGTAAAGTGTAATTAGCATAACTCACCTCTTCGTTTGAAAGACCTGAGGCTTCAGATCCAAATAAAAAACCGACTTTTTTTTTGAAATCTATTTTCTTCAAATCGTCTAGATTTATATGTTCTATATTTTTATTTCTAAATCGCGCTGAGGTCGCGATTACAATATCAATATCTTTAAGTGCCTTTTCAATATTCTCATATACTTTACTTTGATTAATAATGTTTTTAGCACCTACTGATGTAGCAAAAATTTTATCATTTGGAAAAATGGGCTTAGGATTTATTAAAATTAACTTTTTAAAGCTAAAATTTTTTATTGCTCTTGCACATGCGCCAATATTTTCTGACAATTGTGGCTTATGTAAAATAAATGAAATATTATTTTTTGACATGTTAATCAGTCAAACCATGGTCTCTATTATAAGATGATATCTTAGTAATTTTTATACCTTCCAAAAATTTTTTATCTACATCCCAAATGGAAACTTTTAATGGATAACATTTTGCTACGTCAGATGAATGTTCAGAACCGCAATCTCCGCCGGGACATGCAGATAAGGCTCCTAATAGATCAGTCTCAGCAAAAAATTCTAAATAATCGCCAGGTCTTACTGGGCTTGATTTCATAAAATATTGCTTTGTGTCATTGGTAAAACCAGTAAGCATAAATACATTTAATACATCGTGTACAATTTTTTCTGCGTCATCTACTTTTATATTCTTTTCCTTAACTAAAGCTCTAGTTAAATTTGAATGACAACAATAATGGTAATCGTTGTTTGATGTTAGCTTGTAAGTATAAGGATCACATCTAGTACCAATAACATCATGAACCGAACCCCCATCTTTATCATAACCATACCAATCTAACGTATCCCACGTAATTGTTGCCAATGATCTTAAATATGGGAAACTACTAAACATTTTGTCTCCAACTGAAATATGTGTTCCGTAAAGAGCTCTAGTTTTTCCAGAATAAAACTTTTCATTTAAATTATCAGCTTGAAATATATTTAAATCTCCTACCTGTGGACCTTCAACACTTTCAATTCTAAAAAAATTACCTAATTTAACATTAAAAGTTTTGGCATCTCTTGGTGGAATTATAATTTCATCGACTTGTTTGATGTGTTTTCTCGCCTCATGTAATATTTCAAGATTATTATTTATACTATTATTTGGATAACACACGACAGGATCTGCACCTACCCTGCTTTCGATATCAATAGGTTTCTTGGAAAACTTCTTAATTTTCATTTATTTACTTGCAGGAGCTTTATCCTTAAATAATTTGAAATCTAGACTATCGATAAGAGCTTTAAATGATGCATCAATTATGTTTGGTGATACACCAATTGTAAACCAATTTTTTCCTTGTGAGTCTGTACTTTCAATAGATACTCTTGTAGTAGCTTCAGTTCCTGTATTCAAAATTCTTACCTTATAGTCAACTAGTTTTAAATCTTTTAAATATTCAGAATATTTTTCTAACTTTGTAACATTTTTTCTTATAGCGTTATCTAAAGCATGAACAGGTCCATTACCCTCGCCTTCGCAGACTATCTGCTCACCATCAACTTCCAATTTTGCTTTTGCTTTAGAAACTATTTTATCTTGATTATTTTTTGAGACTGAAACGTCGTATTCCTTAATTGAGATATATCTTGGAATCTCTCCCATTACTCTTCTAGCCAGTAACTCAAAAGATGCATCAGCACCATCATAACTGTAACCAATGAATTCTCTATCTTTAACTTCTTCTAATAGTTTTTTAACTTTAGAATCATTTTCCTTAATATCAATTCCAATAGTTTTAAGTCTAGACAGGATATTTGATTTACCTGATTGATCAGAAACAACTATATTTCTATTGTTACCAACATCTTCTGGATTTATATGTTCATAAGTTTTAGGATCTTTTTGCACAGCGGATACATGTAAACCACCTTTGTGTGAAAATGCTGCAGCGCCAACATATGGCAAATGTTTATTTGGTTTTCTATTTAGTATTTCATCAAGCAACCTTGAACATTGTGTAATGTGTTTGATATTTTTTTCTTTTATACTTATTTCAAATTTATCTGATAGCTCTTTCTTAAGATGAAAAGTTGGAATAATTGACATTAAATTTGCATTACCACATCTCTCACCTAAGCCATTTATAGTGCCTTGAATTTGTCTCACTCCTGATAAAACAGCTGCTATTGAATTTGCAACAGCATTACCAGTATCATTATGTGCATGAATACCTAAATTTTTACCAGGTATCTGATATGAGACTTCTTTTACTATCTTAGCAACTTCATGAGGAAGTGTGCCGCCATTAGTATCACATAGAACTATCCATTTAGCTCCATTATCATAAGCAGTTTTGATACAAGCTAAAGCATATTTAGGATTTGTCTTGTAGCCATCAAAGAAATGTTCCGCATCAAACATAAACTCTTTATTATTTTTCACAAAATGCTTTGTTGTTTCTTTAATGTTATCTAAATTTTCCTCTTTAGATATTCCTAAAGCAACATCAACATGGAAATCCCAAGATTTTCCAACTAAACAAACAGATTTAGTATTAGAATTTAAAATTGCTGACAAACCTGGATCATTTTCAGCACTTCGTCCTGATTTTTTTGTCATTCCAAAAGCAGTAAAGGTAGAATTTTTTAAATTTAAACCTTTCTGAAAAAATTCTGTATCAGACGGATTAGCACCTGGCCAACCTCCTTCTATATAATCTACACCAAGATCATCTAAAGCCTTTGCGATCTTTGCTTTTTCATCAATTGAAAAATGTACACCTTGGGTTTGAGCCCCATCTCGTAGTGTTGTATCAAATATGTATAATTTTTCTTTACTCATTTAAATTTCCAGAGTGTTCTACCATCTTTGTCCTCTATTAAAACACCTTTGTCTAAAAGCTCGTCTCGAATTCGATCAGCTTCTTTATAATCCTTATTTTCTCTAGCTTTATCTCTTAAGTTGATCATCTTCTCAATTTCTGTTTCACTCAAAGAAACTCTATTTTTTTTGAATTTTTTCCATTGCTCATAAGTTTCATTCAATAAACCGACAAACTGACATGATGCTATAAATAAATCTTTTTCCTCTCCTTTGCTTGCTTTTTCATATAATCCATGAAGGATAGCAATATAACCTGGGGTATTTAAATCTTCATATAAAGGTTTCAAAATTTCATTAGGAATTTTTATAGATTTGAAATTATCTAATTCTATTCGATACCACTTATCTAAAGTATTTTCACAATCAATCAATAATTTATCGTTCCAATCCAAAGGCTGTCTATAATGTGCACTCATTAGTGCCATCCTGATTATTTGACCACTTATTTTTTTTCTAAAATCTTTAATCTTTAAAATATTACCTTGAGACTTAGCCATTTTTTCATTTGACATTGTGATAAAATTATTATGAACCCAGTAATTTGCAAAACTTTTTGTTTTATTGGCACATATCGATTGCGCAATCTCATTTTCATGATGTGGAAATATTAAATCTCTTCCACCCCCATGGATATCAAAAGTATTACCAAGATATTTTTTAGACATTACTGAGCATTCTAAGTGCCACCCTGGTCTTCCTTTGCCCCACGGTGAGTCCCATGATGGCTCATTTTTTCTGGATGGTTTCCATAACACAAAGTCCTCTGGATTTTGCTTTTTATCTGATAATTCGACCCTGGAACCTGCAATTAAATCATCAATGTTTTTATTCGAAAGCTTGCCATAATCTTCAAATTTTTTTACTTTAAAATATACGTGATTTTCATTTTCATAGGCAAATTCACCTTTAATTAACTCATTAATCATTTTTATCATCAATTCTATATTATCGGTAGCTTTGGGTTCGTGAGTTGGAGATACGCAATTTAAATAATTACAATCTTCATGAAACTTTTTAGTAA
The DNA here is from genome assembly GCA_902527635.1 of uncultured Pelagibacteraceae bacterium. GTDB lineage: Bacteria > Pseudomonadota > Alphaproteobacteria > Pelagibacterales > Pelagibacteraceae > Pelagibacter. Next base: position 25,643 of record CABZPS010000009.1, read on the forward strand.
TATTTGAAGTTAATTCAGTCGTAGAAATTTTTTTTTCTTTAGATGATTTAATAATCTTATCATCAATGTCTGTTATATTACGGACATAAGTCACAGACTGATCTCCATACTTACATTTAAGAAGCTTAAAAAGTATGTCGAAAACTACTAAAGGTCTTGCATTACCAATATGTGGATCATCATATACAGTGGGACCACATACGTACATTCTAACATTTTCAGGATCAATTGGATTAAATTTTTCTTTTTTGTTTCCTAAACTGTTAGATAAAAAAATATCTTGACTCATTTAGTTCCAATTTCTAAATCCACTTGTGAGCGGGAATCTTCTATCTCTACCGAAAGCTTTTGATGTTACTTTGGGCCCTGGTGCTGCTTGAAACCTTTTGTATTCAGATCTAGTTAGTAACTGAGCTATATTTTCGACAATTTTTTTTTCAAAACCTTTTGATACAATTTTTTCTACTGAACTTTCTTCTTCTACTAAACCTTTTAGAATTTCATCTAAAATTTCATATTCCGGCAAACTATCTGTATCTTTCTGATTTTCCTTTAATTCAGCTGTTGGTGCTTTTGTAATAATATTATTTGGAATTACTTTTCCTTTGGGTCCTTTAAATAATTCGGAAAAATTTTTATTTCTCCATTTACATAATTTGAAAACATCTGTTTTCCAGACATCTTTGATAGGAGCAAAACCTCCACACATGTCGCCATACAATGTTGAATATCCTACGGCATACTCTGACTTATTTCCAGTTGCTAGAACCATATAGCCATATCTATTAGAAAGAGCCATAAGTAATAATCCTCGTAATCTTGATTGAATATTTTCTTCTGTAATTCCTGGTGAAAAACTTTTACCATTAAATTTACCTAAAGTTTTATCAATTATTTTCATTGCTTCATCTATTTCTAAATTAGAAAATTTTATTTTTAAAATATTTGCAACATCTTTAGCATCATTTAAACTTTCTTGACCAGTAAAAGGACTTGGAAGCATAATTGCTTGCACATTTTCTGATCCAAGCGCATCAGTTGCAATTGCCGCTACAAGTGCAGAGTCAATTCCACCCGATAAACCTAAAACAACACCAGGGAATTTATTGTTACTAACATAATCTCTTAATCCAAGAACTAAAGCCTTATATAGTCTTTCTGTATCAGATGTGTTTTTATTTAAATTTCCACTACCAATCCATCTTTCATTTTTTTTTGAAAAATTTATTATTGAAACTTCTTCCTTAAATTCTGATGAACAAAAAAATTTATTTCCATCATAATTTAAAGCAAAAGAAGAACCATCAAATATTAGTTCATCTTGTCCACCTGTTCTATTAAGATAAATAAGTGGAAGTTTAATCTCTTTTACTCTTGATAATGTTACATGATCTCTTTCATAACTTTTGGTAATAGTAAAGGGTGATGCATTTATCGCGATGATAATCTCTGCTCCAGATTTTGTTAATTTTTCGAGAACAGTTTTTTTCCAAATATCTTCACAAATTGGCAATCCAAATTTGATATTTTTTATTTCCACATAACTCTCTAAATTACCTTCTGTAAATATTCTTTGTTCATCGAAAACTCCGGTATTAGGAAGTTCATATTTATCTCTAATTGCAACTATTCTGCCATCCTCTATTACGTAAACTGAATTTTTTATTACTTTTTTATCCCTTCTTGGAGCTCCAAATATTATTGCTGATTTTCCATCTTTTGTAATTTCTACAAGCTTTTTTATTTCACTCTCAACTAAACTTAAAAAATCTTCTCTTAAAACCAAATCATCTATTGGATATCCAGAAATATAAAGTTCTGGTACTACTAAAACATCAATGTCGCTATCTAATCTTGATCTTATGGTTATTAATTTTTTGATATTTCCCAAAACATCTCCAACTAAAGGATTTAACTGCGCCAGTGCTATTTTAATTTTTTTATTCATAATTAAGATATAGTCACTTTTAATTAATATTGTATAGAATTAATAGTCATACTTAATTAGCCTATTTGATTAAACAAGCTTTTAAGAAGCTGCTTTAATAATATTTTTTGCGTTATTAGAGTTTTTCTTAATTTCGTCTGAAATTAAAAACGCTAATTCTAGGGCTTGATCTGCATTGAGCCTAGGATCACAATGGGTGTGATATCTACTTGATAAATCAGCATCAGAAATTTTTCTTGCACCACCTGTACATTCAGTCACATTTTGACCAGTCATTTCAATATGTAAGCCTCCTGCGTAAGAACCTTCGCTTTGGTGAACTGCAAATACATCTCTTACCTCTTTTAAAACTCTATTAAAAGGTCTGGTTTTGAAACCTGATGTAGATTTGATTGTATTTCCATGCATTGGATCACAAGACCAAATTACATTTAACCCTTCTTTCTTGACGGTTCTTACAAGTTTGGGTAAAAATTTTTCAACTGTGTCGTGTCCAAATCTAGATATTAAAGTAATTTTGCCCTTTTCATTTTTCGGGTTTAACAAATTGCAAATTTTTACTATTTCCTCTGGTTTGCTTGTAGGACCACATTTAATTCCTATTGGATTTTCTATTCCTCTACAAAATTCGACATGTCCCCCATCTAATTGTCTTGTTCTATCACCGATCCATACAAAATGAGCAGATGTATCGTGGTACTCACCGGTTGTGGAGTCTATTCTAGTCATGCTTTCCTCAAAAGGTAAATGTAAAGCCTCATGGGATGTCCAGAAATTGACTGTATATAATCTATTATTAAAATCTGAGGTAATTCCACATGCAGACATGAATGCTAAAGCATCAGCAATTTTATCTTCCAGGTCTTTAAATTTCTTAGCTTGAGGACTTTTTTTTATGTAGTCTAAATTCCACAAATGAACTTTATTCAAATCTGCAAAACCTCCTTTTGAAAAAGCTCTTAACAAATTTAAAGTTGATGCAGATTGAGAGTAAGCTCTGAAAAGTCTTTTTGGATCATGTTGTCTTGCTTTTTCGGTAAACTCAATTCCGTTAACATTATCACCCAAATAACTTGGAAGTTCTATGTCACCTTGCCTCTCAGTTGGTGCGCTCCTTGGTTTTGCAAATTGACCTGCTATTCTACCCAACTTAATAACTGGTAGTGAGGCAGAATAAGTTAGCACCAACGACATTTGCAAGATTAATTTAAAAGTATCTCTTATATTATCTGGATTAAATTCAGCAAAACTTTCGGCACAATCTCCACCTTGAAGTAAAAAAGCTTTGCCGTCTACCACCTCAGCAAGTTGTTGTTTTAAATGTCTTGTTTCACCAGCAAAGACAAGTGGTGGAAAGTTTTTTATCTTGCCTAAAACTTGCTCTAATTCTTTTTTATCCGAGTATTCCGGAATATGTTTTACCGGAAATTTTCTCCAACTATTAATTTTCCAATTTTTCATATACAACCTTAAATTGTTATACAGATATTTTATTTATTATCAATACAGATACATAAATTGACGTTACTATCTATAAACTTTTTGAGCTGTTTTTGCTGATGATCTTAATTTTATAAATTTTAAAACTTTTTTATCCATTTTTTGTGACTCTAAAGGACTAAACAGGGCTTTTCCTCTTTTTTGAGCGTTCTTTTGTTTTTTACATAAATAATAAATTGCTAAACTTTTTCTAAATTGGTTTTTGGGACATCTTACGGGTTCTGCAAGTCCATGCCAACTATTTTGAGTTGTATCAAAAATTACTGCCCTATTAAATTTCGGCATGATAGATTTAACAAGTTTACCAGGATTTTTTGAACTTTTATTCTCCCAAAAACCTAATGAACCTCCCCATTCATCTTTCCATTTTGAATTTAAGTATATTATCAAATTTAATTTTCTTTGGAAATCAAGTTTAGGATGGATTGAGTAATCTAGGTGCATATTAAGTTTTCCACCTTTTTTATGAATGTGCCAACCACCACCATTCAAGCCTATATCAGTGAAAATTTTTTTTTTTGAAATATATTTTTGAAGCATTGATACAAAACTAATCGAATTAAGATAATCGAAGGTTTTATAAGTATCTTTTGGAAAAATATTCCAGTTATTACAAGTTTTCTTTATCTCTAAAGGATTTTTGTATTCATGCCAAATTTTTGAATTATAATTTGGAAAATCTTTCTCTAAACTTTTTGCAAGCCTAATGTCAAAAAAATTATCAATTACACAGTAATTAAATGGTTTATTTTTTGAAAATTTTTTTAGCGTTTTTTTTAATTTTGTAAAATTAGCAATCATTATTTCTAAATTATTCTACAGTTACTGATTTAGCAAGATTTCTAGGCTTATCTATATCATAACCTTTTTTTAATGCTGAATAATAAGCAAGTTTTTGAAGTGGGATGGTTAAAAGAAAGGGTAATAAATCATCATTAGTCTTTTCAACCTCTATTGTTTCCCATATATTCTCAGAAATTATTTCATCAGAGCTTTTATTGGTGATTAATAATACTTTTGCACCTCTTGCAATTACTTCCTGCATATTTGAAATTGTTTTTTTATAATAATTATCTCTAGGCGCCAATACTACAACTGGCATACCCTCTTCAATCAAAGCCAGAGGTCCGTGTTTCATCTCTCCAGCCGGATAACCTTCAGCGTGTATGTAGGATAATTCCTTTAATTTTAATGCACCTTCTAATGCTATGGGAAATGAAAAACCCCTTCCTAAAAACATAGAGCCTTTAGCCTCATTAAAAGTATTAGAAATATTTTGTATTTTATTATCTAACAATAAAGTTTGTCCAACCAACTTTGGTAAATTTCTTAAATCTTTTAATTTATCTATAAATATTTTTTTCTCTAAATCGGATCTTTGCAAACCTAATTTTAATGCCAGAATATACAAAATGAGAATTTGGCCTAAAAATGCTTTCGTAGATGCAACCCCAATTTCAACACCGCAATGAATTGGTAAAACGAAATTAGAGTCTCTTGCTATTGAACTTTCAATAACATTGACTATTGCACAGGTTTTCATGCCATTTTTATTACACAAATCTAACGCCGCATAAGTATCAGCAGTCTCTCCTGATTGTGAGACAAAAGCATATAAACAGTCTTTTTTGAATCTATTTTTTCTATATCTAAACTCTGATGCAATATCTATGTTTACATCTAATGAAGTTAATTCTTCAAACCAATACTTTGCCATCAAGCAGGAATGATAAGCAGTTCCACAACCAATTAAAGTAATGGAAGAAATTTCATTTTTTTTCCAAGGAATATTATAAATATTTATATCATTATTTGCTGTGTCTATATATTCTTTAATGCCATTTTCTAACGTTGTTGGCTGTTCCTCAATTTCTTTAGCCATAAAGTGTTTGTAATCTCCTTTATCATATTTTTCCTCTTCACTTGATAACTCTAAAACTTTTTTATTAATTTTAGTTCCATCCTCACTGAAAAACTCCACATGATCTTTTTTAATAATGCAAAATTCCCCGTCATTCAAATAAGTTATTTTGTTAGTCATTGATTTAAGCGCATATGAGTCAGAGCCTAAATAATTTTCATTAGGCCCGTAACCAACAGCTAATGGAGAGCCTCTTCTTGCACCAACAATTAAATCTGGTTTGTCTTTAAATATTATTCCTAAAGCGAAACTTCCATGCAAAGCTTTTAAAGTTTTTTTAATTGAGTTAATGATATTTTCTGTCTTTAAATTTTCAGTAATTAGATGAACTATTACCTCAGTATCTGTTTGGGATTTAAACTTATGACCTTTGCCTAACAAAAATTTTTTCAATAATGTTGAGTTTTCAATTATTCCATTGTGGACAACTGATACGTTTTGAGAAGAATGAGGGTGTGCATTGGTGCTATTTGGCAAACCGTGAGTAGCCCATCTTACATGACCAATGCCAATTGTTCCCTTCATATTCTGTACCAAAGAATTTTTTTCCAAATTGTTTACTCTACCTTCAGACTTAATTTCATTGATCAAACCGTTAGAAAGAGTTGCGATGCCCGCTGAGTCATAACCTCTGTATTCTAATTTTTTTAACGAATTGATAATAGTAGCTGAGACTGATTTATTGCTATTGATACCTATTATACCGCACATAACTATTTCTTTTTATAATTTTTAATCTCAGTTTGCACACTTCTTGTTAAGGCTAAACTTTTTTTTCTAACATTTTTTGTAATTACAGATCCAGCTCCAATCACACTATTCTCTTCAATCGTTAATGGAGCTATGAGTGATGAATTCGATCCAATAAAAACTTTATCTTTTATTTTGGTTCTATGTTTTTTAATACCATCATAATTACAAGTGATCGTTCCTGCTCCAATGTTCACAAATTTACCTATTTCACTATCTCCAATATACGTCAGATGATTTACTTTAGATTTTTTACCTATTGTGCTTTTTTTGACTTCAACAAAATTACCAATTTTTGAATTTTCTTTTAAAACTGAACCAGGTCTAATTCGAGCATATGGTCCTATTTCAACTTTATTTTCTAATGTACAATCTTCTAAATGTGAAAAAGATTTTATAGTCACATTATTACCTACTCTAACTTTTACACCAAAAACAACATATGGTTCAATAGTAACATTTTTTCCAATCTTAGTGTCTTTTGAAAAATAGATTGTTTCTGGACCAACCATTTTTACACCAGATTTTAGAAATTTGTTTCTCAGATTATTTTGTAACTTTAGTAAATTTAACTGTTTCATCTATGAAAATCTTTATATTATGTTTATATGTTTCTTAATTCACAAAATATTTCTTAAAAATACTTTTAATTATGAAAGAAAAATTTACAATTCTCTTCGACTTAGATGGAACACTAGTTGATACAGCACCAGATCTAATGCGTGCTCACAATCATGTCATGAATAAATTTGGTTACCCGACAAAATCAACTGAGGAAATTAGAAATCTTGTTGGACAAGGTGCTGGTGCGATGCTTGGAAGATCAATTTGGGGCCAGGCAAAAAAAGAATTTGGAAAAGTTCGGGATGATAAAATAAAAAAAGAAATGGTTAAGGATTTCGTAGACTATTATGGAAAAAATATTGTCAATGAAAGCACTTTAATAAATGGTGTTAAAAACTTTTTAATTTGGTCAAAAAAAAATGGTATTTCAATGGCGGTTTGTACAAATAAACAAGAACATTTAGCGATCGATTTATTAAAAAAAATTGGAATTTACGATTTTTTTGAATATGTGGCGGGGCATAATACTTTTGATTATTGCAAACCTGACCCAAGACACTTAACATCTGTAATAGAAATTCTTAATGGAAGTTTAAAAAAATCATTAATGATCGGAGATAGTGAGACAGATGCTAATGCAGCAAAAAGTGCTGGCATTCCAGTTATTTTGATGGAAGATGGTTATACTGAAAAAAATACAACTGAAATTTACCACAATCACTTGGTAAAAGACTTTGTGGGTATTGAAAAAATAGTAATAAAATATCTTTAATATTGATTATTTTTTTTTAACTATTACAAACAAATCCGACTATAAGGAGTTTTTTTGATAATACATAAAGTAAAAGTTTATCCATCTAAAATCTACTTACCTAAAAAAAAACAACTTGCTTGGAAAATTGCTGAAATAGCAAGTGATAATGCGAAATTAAATAAAGACTCAATAGAAATGGTAATTAATAGAATTATTGATAATGCGTCTGTTGCAATTGCATCTTTAAACAGAAAACCCGTGGTTTCATCTAGAGAAATGGCTTTAAAACATTCAAGGAAAAATGGTGCCACATTATTTGGTGTTAACAAAAAAATGAAATTTGATTGTGAATGGGCTGCATGGTCAAATGGAACAGCAGTTAGAGAACTTGATTTTCACGATACTTTTTTAGCTGCCGACTATAGTCATCCAGGAGATAATATTCCTCCTTTAATTAGTGTGGCTCAACAAAATAAAAAAAGTGGATTGGATCTTCTGAAGGGAATTATTACAGCTTATGAGGTACAAGTTAATTTAGTTAAAGGAATATGTTTACATAAACACAAAGTTGATCATATTGCTCATTTGGGTCCAAGTGTTGCAGCTGGGATAGGCTCAATGCTAAAATTAAATACTGAAACAATATACCAAGCAATTCAACAAGCCTTACATACAACTATTTCAACAAGACAATCCAGAAAAGGAGAGATCTCTAGTTGGAAAGCTTATGCACCAGCCCATGCTGGAAAACTAGCTATAGAAGCAGTCGACAGAGTAATGCGTGGAGAGGGTGCTCCAAGTCCAATCTACGAGGGAGAAGATAGTGTGATCGCTAGAATACTAGATGGTAAAAAAGCATTATATAAAGTTCCACTTCCAAAAAAAGGTGAGACTAAAAAAGCAATCCTTGAAACTTATACAAAAGAATACTCGGCCGAGTATCAATCGCAGGCGTTAATTGATTTAGCAAAAAAATTAAAAAAAAAAGTGCAAAACTTAAATGAAATAAAAAAAATTGATATTTTTACTAGTCATCATACTCATTACGTAATTGGAACCGGTGCAAATGATCCACAAAAAATGGATCCAAACGCAAGTAGAGAAACTTTAGATCATTCAATAATGTATATTTTTGCTGTAGCTTTAGAGGATGGTAGTTGGCATCACATAAAATCTTATACTAAAGCAAGAGCAAGGAAAAAAAGTACAATAAAAATTTGGAAATCTATAAAAACTCATGAGGACAAGAAATGGACTAGAAAATATCATAATCCGAATCATAAAAAGAAGGCATTTGGCGCAAAAGTAATAATAACTCTCAAAAATGGTAAAAAAATTTCAGAACAGCAAGATAAAGCTGATGCACATCCTTATGGATTACGTCCTTTTAAAAGAAAAAACTATATTAGCAAATTTTTAACT
>CABZPS010000010.1 GCA_902527635.1 uncultured Pelagibacteraceae bacterium
AAATTTTTTTTTTTATTTAATTCAATAATTTTTGTTTATTCAAGAATAGACAAAAAATTTCTGATTAAAAATTTAAATTATTTATTTATTTTAATTTTATTCATTTCAATAGACTTTTTTACACAATATATAACCGGACATAATTTAATAGGGCTCAAACCTCAACATTGTAATTTGAATTTTGAAAACTGCCAAAGATATTCAGGGTTTTTTGGGTCTGAGTTAGTTTTAGGAAGTTATTTTTCGACAATAATATTTTCTTCATTTTTATTATTAAAAATTATAAAAGAAAATAATTATATAAATTTATTTCCAATACTTATTTTAATAATCGTTTTTTTATCGGGTGAAAGATCTGCTTTTTTATTAATTTTTACGTTTTTTATTACATTTTATTTTTCAATTATAAAATTTAATGTGAGGAATATAGTTAAAGTTTTCCTAATAATTTCAATTTTAATTACATCAATTAATTTTTTTGTCAAAGATACTACTAAGGCTAGATACTACAGTGATATAAAGTTATTACTGAATTTTGATCAACCAAATTTATTAGAGACGCTTAAATTAACACCTTGGGGACTTCATTATGATGCAAGTATATCAATTATATCAGAAAAACCCTTATTTGGTAGTGGACTCAAATCATTTAGAGTAAAATGCAAAAAATATGAAGTGGACGAAACAAAAATAAAAGGCTACAGAGTTTGTTCCACTCATCCTCATAATTTTCATTTAGAAATATTAATCGATACCGGTTTATTAGGATACTTATTATTTTTGATATTTATATTTTATTTAATCAAAGACTTAAAAAAAGAAAATATCAATAAAAGTTTACTGTTTAATCTAATAATACTTTTTATTTTAATCTTTATTTTTTTACCTAGGCCCACAGGTTCAGTTTTTAGTACTTTTTTTGGAACTATCCACTGGTATTTTTTAGGTTCGTTATTTGGTTATTCAAAGTTGATTAAGTCTGAAATTAAAAAATTAAATAAATAATTCAATTTTTAAAAATAAATTATATTAAATATAAGTTTTTTTTCATGTTTTAATTTTTTAGTATCAACACCATATTTATAATTAGTACAAGGTGCTAAGCCATAAAAACACTCATTTTCACTATAATAAATGGTAAAATTTTTTGATAATAAATGTTTATCGTATTTTTTTTCATAATTTTTTTTATCTATAAAAATATGATTTGGCTTATAATCTTTTATACTAAAATTTTCTTGAAATCGTAAAAATTGCTTAGAAATTATAACAAGAAAACTCAAGGGTATTAATATTTTACAGGTAATTAAAAATTTTTCTTTATCAATAAATTTAAAGCACCAAACTGAAATCATAAAAAGCAAAAAAATTAAATATGAGTAACCATATCTATAAGTTGGAAATTTAAGAAAAAATATGATTGTACTTATTAACGCAAATAATAATAGTAAATAGTATTTATGATTAGAAATTAGATTATCTAGTGATTTTCTTTTTAAATTGGTTATATAATATAAAACTAATATTATTGAAAAAATATATGGTAGTAATATTTTCATTATATATTTGAAATGGACTGATAGCCATGCATCCAACCATTTAAAGTTTTTATTAAACTCGTCCATTGTTAAATTCTTATCGATATTTTGAGGCCAAGCTTTAGACCAAGCTTCAGCCTCAGTTTCAGCATATTTAATTAATTCAAAATTTGTCCATTTTAAACTGTCAAAACAGGTAATTTTCATTGGAAATATCATACATCCACTAATCAACACATTTTTTAAAATCCATAAAATAACTACAAAAGTTGGTAAACTTATAAGTAAATTCAAAATTAATTTTTTATTTTTTTGGAGGAAGTATAAGAGTAATGTAAATGTTAATATAAAAAAAACTTTATTTAGAAAAAGATAGACCATGTACAAGTAAGCTTTCCGAGTATCATTCAATGAAAATCTTTTAAGATATATAAATTTCGAAATAAAATAAAAAAACATTAGATGTGCTGGTGCGTCATTTCCAAATTCACTATATCTATTAATTTTATAGGATATATAAATTATTATAAAAACAGAAAATACTTTCCCAAGAGAAAATCGATCTTTTTTACTTAGAAGTTTATAAATGTCGTATATAAAGTAGAGATAAATAAATGAAAAAATAATTGAAATTGGAATTATTATTCCCATTTTACTTGTAAAAATATTTAAATTAAAAGCTGACAAATATTGAATAATCGATATGTGCCCAAATCTTGTATGTATGTTGGTTAATCCAATTGGTATATTTTGCTCATTTATAATTTGAATGTAAGGTAAATGATATAAACCAGCATCAGGTCTATACTCATTATCGTATAAAATGATCAAAAATGATAAAAGGCTGCTAATAAATATAAATAAATAGTCAATTTTCTGCAATTTCAATCTCAAAATTAAAAAAATTGAAAAAATAATAAAAAGAATAATAGAATTATTTATTAAACTTAATGGCAGAAAAAAATTTATGATTAAAGGTATTATTGATGCAAATATTATACCTATTATTGAAATATCTATTAAATTACTTTTTTCGTTATTGAAAATTTTATATACAAATATTTTACCTATGACTGTATAAAAGCTAACTGTAATCAGTATTTTGGAAAAAAAAAAAATCATAATAATTTTATGAAATTAAGTATAATAATACCACTTTTCAATGAAAAAAAATACTATCGTTAAATTATTGGATGTAATAGAGAAACAAACTTATATCGAAAAACAAATAATCATTATAAATGATTGTTCTAAAGACAACTCATTAGAATTAATTAAATCTTACAATTTTTTAAGTGAAAACTTAATATTGAGTCATGATAAAAATTTAGGAAAAGGTGCTTGTATTAAAACAGCTAAGAATCATATCAATGGGGATATTGTTATAATTCAAGATGCAGATCTTGAATATGATCCTCAAGATTACAAAAAATTAGTAAAACCTATTTTAGCAAACTTATCAAAAATAGTTTACGGCTCAAGAGTATTAGGCAAAAAAAGGTATCATAATGCAAAAAAATTTTATTTCAGGTACGCGTATTTTTTTTAATCATTTTTTAACACAAATTTCTAACTTTATAAACAAACAACAACTGACTGATGCACATACATGCTATAAAGTTTTTTCCAAAGAAATTTTTTTAAAACTTAATTTAAAAGAAAATGGCTTTTCTTTTTGTCCAGAGGTTAACTCAAAAGTTGCAAGATTAAACTTAGAAATTAAAGAGATAGAAATTAATTATAATGGTAGAACATATTCTGAGGGAAAAAAAATTAGTTTTATGGACGGGTTTTATGCGATAATAACACTATTAAAATATGGACTGTTAAAAATAGATTAAATTAAATCAATTAATTGTAAATTACAAAAATGTGCCTATCAATCATTACAACGGTATTAAATAATGAAAAATATATTCGTGACTGTGTAGATTCAGTAAAGAGGCAAAAATTTAAAAATAAATATGAGCATATTATCGTAGATGGAGGGTCCGAGGACGATACCTTAAAAATTTTAAAAAAGTTAAAAAAAAAAAATAAAAATTTAAAAATTTTTGTAAAAAAAAACTTAGGAATTTATGAGGCTATTAATTATGCTATTAAAAAATCTAAGTATAATTACATAGGATTACTTCACTCAGATGATTTTTATAAAAATGATAAAGTTTTTAAGAATATTTTAATGCAATTTAAATTGAACAACAAGTTGTTATCAATTCACTCAAATGTTGAATTTGTAAAAAGAGACAATAAAAAAAAGATTGTAAGATTTTTTAAATCGGAACAATTAAAAAGTGAAGATTACATTAAATGCAAACACCCACCACACACATCTTTATTTATAGATAAGAAAATATTTGATAAATTTGGTCTTTATAATATTAATCTTAAAATTGCATCAGATTTTGAATTCATGTTAAGAATATACGGAATTAATCGAATTTACTCAAAATATATCAATAAAACATTTATTGTAATGAGAGCAGGAGGCACAAGTACTAGAAATATATTTAATATTATAATCTCTAATTATGAGGTTTATAAATCCTTTAAAATCAATAATATGAAAATAAATATTTTTTATATATTAAAAAAAATATTTTCAAAAATTTTACAAAAAAATTTTTAAAATTTATTGACTATAAATTACATGTGTAATAAATGACATAATTTAAGTTTGTAATTTTGTTGAATGAAAAAAAAGGCTTTAATATTTGGGATTACTGGCCAAGATGGGTCATATTTATCAAAGTTGTTATTAAAAAAAGGGTATATTGTCCACGGAGTAAAAAGACGATCATCTCAACCAAATACTTATAGAATAGATGACATTTACTCAGATCCCTTAATAAAAAAGAATAATTTTTATTTACATTACGGAGATGTCACCGACTCGACCGCTGTTTTCACTGTAATAAAAAAAATTGTTCCTGACGAAATTTATAATCTTGCAGCACAATCACATGTTGCCGTCTCTTTTGATATGCCAGAATATACCACAAACGCTGATGCAACTGGAACTTTAAGAATTTTAGAGGCTATAGTTAAAATAGATAGAAAAATAAAATTTTATCAGGCAGGTAGTTCAGAAATGTTTGGTAAAGTTGTTGAAAGTCCTCAAAATGAAAAAACACCTTTTTATCCAAGAAGTCCCTATGGAGTTTCAAAGGTTTATGCTCATTGGATCACTGTAAACTATAGAGAGTCTTACAAATTATTTGCAAGTAATGGAATATTATTTAATCACGAAAGTCCATTAAGAGGGGAAACTTTCGTAACAAAAAAAATTGTTAAAGCTATGTATAATATAAAAATAAAAAAACAAAAAAAATTATTCTTAGGTAATCTCTATGCAAAAAGGGATTGGGGTCACGCAGAAGATTATGTTCAAGCTATGTGGAAAATATTGCAATACAAGAGTCCAGAAGACTTTGTTATATGCACGGGCAAACAGTATAGTATTAAACAGTTTATAAATATTGTTGCAAAATATTTAAAGATGCAGATCAGATGGAAAGGAAAAGGAATTAATGAAAAAGGTTTCGATAAGAATGGAAATTGTATTATAGAATGTAAAAAAAGATATTTAAGACCTGCGGAAGTTGATACTCTTAAAGGTGACTGTTCAAAAGCTAAAAGATTACTTAAATGGAAACCAAAGCATAATATTGAGTCTCTCATAAAAGACATGCTTAATTACGAGTATAAGTCAAATATTAGATGATTAATAAAAAATCTAAAATTTATGTTGCAGGTCATAATGGTCTCGTTGGTTCTGCAATACTAAGAAGATTGAAATTCGAAAAATATTCAAATTTATTATTTAGAACAAAAAAACAACTAGACTTAACCAATCAATTAAATACTTATAAATTTTTAAAAAAAAATAAGCCAGATGCGGTAATCATTGCTGCTGCTAAAGTTGGCGGTATAAATGCAAATAATAATTTAAAAGCAGAATTTATCTTCGAGAATTTGGCAATTCAAAATAATTTAATACATGGAAGTTATAAAGCTGGAGTTAAGAACTTAATATTTCTAGGCTCTAGTTGTGTTTATCCTAAAAATTGCAAACAACCAATTAAAGAAAAATATTTATTATCTGGATATTTAGAAAAAACTAATGAGCCATATGCAATAGCTAAGATTGCTGGCATTAATTTATGTTCAAGCTATAACTATCAATATAATCTTAATTATAAATGTTTAATGCCATGTAACTCATATGGAATTAATGATAATTATGACCTCAATTCTTCTCATTTCTTACCTGCTCTAATAAGAAAAATTATACAAGCGATTAAAGACAAAAAAGAACATATTGAAATATGGGGTAGTGGAAAACCGTTAAGAGAAGTAATTATTAGTGATGATATTGCTGATGCCTGCATTTTTTTTTTAAAAAAGAAAACAAAAGAGTCTTTAATAAATATTGGATCTGGTGTTGAAAAAAGCGTAAATGATTATGCAAAATTTATTATGAAATGTTTACAACTAAAATTAAAAATTAAAAATAATAATAATAAATTAGATGGTACACCAAGAAAGCTATTAGATTGTAGTCTAGCAAGAAAATATGGCTGGAAAGCTAAAGTTTCTCTTAAAGATGGAATAGGTTTTGCGATCAATGACTTTATTGAAAAAAATATTCAAAAAAAAGTTAAATAAAAATTTTAAAAAATTATTTTATTAAAATAAGATTTGAAAAAAAATTAAATTTTAAAGGGATTTAAAGAAATATAAATATTTGACATTTTAATGCACTAAATGTATATCACTTACGCCTGGTGATTATTGCGAAAGTGTAATACCCGATCCCATTCCGAACTCGGAAGTCAAGCCTTTCTGCGCCAATGGTACTTTGTCTTAAGACACGGGAGAGTAGGACGTTGCCAGGCTATTGCTTAATGAAAAATATCATTGTTGTCACTGGTGGAGCTGGATTTGTTGGCTCAAATCTTATTGGATATATTCTGAAGAAGACCAATAAAAAAATTGTTAGTATAGATAATTATTCAACAGGATTAAAAAAAAATCATATTAAAAACAAAAGAGTAAAATATCTAAAATTAGAAACCTCAAAGATAAATTACAAACTCGCTAAATTAAAAAAAAAAATTCATACTATTTTTCATTTTGGTGAATTTGCAAGAATATATCAAAGCTTTAATTATTTTGATGAGTGTTACGACTCTAATACAATAGGTACAAAAGCTGTTTTTAAATTTTGTTTAGATAATAGAATAAAGTTAGTTTATTCAGCAACTTCCGCAAGTTTAGGAAATTTGGGAAAGGATAAAAATTTATCACCTTATGCTTTTACCAAATCAAAAAACCTAGAATTGTTAGAAAATTTAAAAAAATGGTTTAATTTTAAATTTGAGGTGATCTATTTTTATAATGTTTATGGTCCTAGACAAATTAAAAAAGGTAAGATGGCTACTGTAATAGGAATTTTTGAAAATCTTTACGAAAATAATAAACCCTTAACTGTGGTGAAACCTGGGTCACAAACTAGAAGATTTACCCACATTAATGATACAATTAAAGTATGCTACGAGGCTTGGAAAAAAAATAAATCACGTCACTACAGTATTTCTCATAAAAAATCTTACTCAATTTTAAATGTTGCCAAGATGTTTAATGCCAAGATTATCTATTTAAAACCTAGACTGGGTGAGAGATATGCATCAGCATTAACTAAAATTTCGCAAAAAAATCATATTATCCGTAAATTTGGTAAAATAGATTTGAAAGATTATATAACATCGTTTATTAAGACTAAAAATTTATGAAAATAAAAAGTTCATTAAAGTCAATAAAAAAAAGAGATCTTAATTCCAAACTTGTAAGAAGAAGAGGAAGAGTTTATATAATAAATAAAACAAATCCCAAATTTAAAGCTAGACAAAAATAATTATTATGGACAATCAAGACCATAAAAATACATGGAACAATTTTACAAAATTCGTGCTGTGGGGAACTGTCGCTATTATAACCGTTTTAGTTTTAATGGCAATATTCTTGTTATAGGATTATCAAATGATAATTGGATCTATATTAGAAAACCAAAACATTGAAAAAAGAATAGCTATTACTCCAGAGATTGCAAAAAAATATATTTCCTTGGGGTTCGAAATATCTTTAGTTGAAAATTACGGTTTACATTTAGGTATTAAAGATACAGATTATTCTGACATAGGGGTTAAATTATTAAAAGATAATACGGAAATTTTAAAAAATTCAGACCTTATAGTGCAATTAGGAATTTTATCAGATGAAAAACTTTCCATAATCAGTGATAATAAAACTTTAATTGGAGTTTTAAACCCATACGAAAATAAGGAAAAACTTCAGTCTTTAGCAAAAAAGAAAATTAATATTTTTTCACTTGAACTTTTACCAAGAATAACTAGAGCTCAATCAATGGATATATTATCCTCTCAGGCAAATCTTGCAGGATATAAAGCAGTTGTGGAGTCGTTTGCAAATTTTGAGAAAGCAATACCTATGATGATGACGGCTGCTGGAACAATACCAGCTGCAAAAGTTTTGGTAGTTGGTGCTGGTGTTGCGGGACTTCAGGCGGTTGCAACAGCAAAAAGAATGGGAGCTATAGTCTTTGGCACGGATGTAAGAATGGCATCTAAAGAACAAGTTGAGAGTTTAGGAGGAAAATTTTTAACTGTTGAGGGTTCAGAGAATTTAGAAACTGAAGGAGGCTATGCAAAAGAAGCCTCTGATGATTTTAAAAAAAAACAAGATGAACTACTAGCAGAAACATTAAAAAAAATTGATATTGTAATATGTACAGCTTTGATACCTGGAAAAAAAGCCCCATTAATAATTAAAGATCATATGATAAATAATATGCAATCCGGATCTGTAATATATGATTTAGCAGCTGTTCAAGGAGGGAATACTGCTTTTACAGAAGCTGATAAGATTATCGAAAAAAATGGAGTAAAAATTATGGGAGATAGTAATATTTTAAATAGACTACCAGTCTCAGCATCTAACTTATATGCTAAGAATGTATTTAACTTTGTTCAAAATTTATACGATAAAGAAAAAAAGATAATTAATATTAATTTAGAGGATGAAATAATAAGTAAAACTATTATAAAATAAAAAAATGGAAATAGATCCTTTAATATTTAGATTAAGTATATTTATTTTATCAATTTTTGTTGGTTATTATGTTGTTTGGAGTGTTACTCCTTCCTTGCATACTCCGCTGATGTCAGTCACAAACGCTATATCATCAGTAATTATTGTTGGAGCGATTATTGCAGGCTTATCTGGAAATTCTCAAAGTATCTTTAATACCTCAAGTGTATTTGGTTTTTTAGCTATTGCTCTGGCAGCAATAAATATTTTTGGGGGATTTCTTGTAACTCAAAGAATGTTAGCCATGTACAAGAAAAAGAAAAAAGAGAAATAATGATTTCACCAAATTTATCTGCAATTTTTTACTTAATTTCTGGGGTATTATTTATTCTAGCTTTAAGAGGGTTATCATCACCAGAGACATCTAGACAGGGAAATTTGTTTGGAATTTTGGGAATGATTATAGCTGTCACAGTAACTTTTTTATCTATTGGTAATTTTTCAAGTGGATTTGCTTTTGTAATATTATTTATATTAGTTGGAGGAACAATTGGGGCTTTTATAGCTTACAAAATTCCAATGACAGCAATGCCCGAGTTAGTCGCAGGTTTTCACAGCTTAGTAGGTTTGGCAGCAGTTTTTGTCGCTATAGCTGCTTTTTTAAATCCTACAGCCTTCAATCTTGGTTCACCAGGAAATATAAAACTTGGAAGTTTAATCGAGATGTCAATCGGAGCAGCTGTTGGAGCTATTACATTTTCAGGATCTATAATTGCTTTTTTAAAACTTCAAGGGATTATGTCGGGTTCACCAATTATATTTAAAGGTCAGCACCCTCTTAACGCAATTATACTAATTTCAATAATTGTTCTAATTTATTTATTATGTTTAACCCAATCATCAAATTTGTTTTGGATATTACTCGCTGTTTCCTTCTTAATTGGTTTCCTATTGATTATTCCAATCGGTGGAGCAGATATGCCAGTAGTAATTTCAATGCTAAACTCTTATTCAGGTTGGGCTGCAGCTGGAATTGGTTTTACTTTAGAAAATACCGCTTTAATAATTACAGGTGCTCTTGTTGGGTCCTCCGGTGCAATTTTGTCTTACATAATGTGTAAAGGTATGAACCGTTCTTTTTTCAATGTGATTTTAGGTGGGTTTGGTGGCACAGATGAGGTTTCTAGCAAATCATCTAAAGAGCAAAGACCTGTCAAAAGCGGGAATGCTGATGATGCCGCTTTTTTAATGAAAAATGCCTCATCTGTCATAATTGTTCCAGGTTACGGAATGGCTGTTGCTCAAGCTCAACATGCTTTAAGGGAAATGGTAGACACTTTGAAAAAAAATGACATCAAAGTTTCTTATGCCATTCATCCTGTTGCTGGAAGAATGCCAGGACATATGAATGTTTTATTAGCAGAAGCCAATGTGCCTTACGATGAAGTTTTCGAATTAGAAGAAATAAATAATGATTTTGCTAATGCGGATGTTGCTTTTGTTATTGGTGCTAATGATGTTACTAATCCTGTTGCTAAAACTGATCCTCAAAGCCCAATCTATGGCATGCCAGTTCTCGATGTAGAGAAATGTAAATCTGTATTATTTGTTAAAAGAAGTTTGTCTCCAGGATATGCGGGGATTGACAATGATCTTTTCTATAAAGAAAACACCTTGATGTTATTTGCAGATGCAAAAAAAATGACTGAAGATATAACAAAGAATTTATAGAATTAAATGAGTATTAAAATTTTCTGTGATATTGCAGACCTAAAATCAATTAAAGAGTATAATAAGAAAAAAATTGTAGAAGGTTTTACAACAAACCCTAGCTTAATGAGAAAAGCGGGTGCAAAAAGTTATGAGGAATACTCAAAACAAATATTAAAGATATGTTCAAAAAAACCGATTTCATTAGAGGTTTTTGCTGATGATGATCAATCAATGATTAAGCAAGGTATAAAAATAAATACTTGGGGCAGAAATGTATTTGTGAAAGTTCCAATAGTTAATTCAAAAAATAAGTTTACGGGAAAAGTTATTCGGGCACTAAACAGCCAAAATATAAAATTAAATATTACAGCAGTATATACCGCAAAACAAACAGAAAAAATTTTAAAACAAATAAATAAAAAAACAAAGGTAATAATTTCCATTTTTGCTGGAAGAGCAGGTGATACTGGTAAAGATCCTGTGCCACAGTTTGTTAAAAGTATCCAAATCGCAAAAAAATATAAAAATGTTGAGATTTTATGGGCCAGTGTAAGGGAACCTTATAATTATATACAGGCAAAACAACTAGGTTGTCAGATTATAACAATACCACCATCAATAATTAATAAGATTGATAAATTCGGTAAAACATTTAATCAATTAACTTTAGAGACAGTCAAAACTTTTTTGCAAGACAGTAAAAAATCTAAATTCAAGATATAAACGATTGGTTGCGGGGGACGGATTTGAACCGCCGACCTTCAGGTTATGAGCCTGACGAGCTACCAGACTGCTCCACCCCGCGATAATATTATATTCTGTTTTTGAGTTTATTTAATTTTTTAACTCTTTTAATATTTTCCTGTAAAATTCTTTTCTTTTTTTCTGAGGGTTTTTCGTAAGTATTTTTAAGTTTTATTACCTTAAAAAAACCATCTCTCTGAAGTTTTCTTTTTAAAACTCTGAGAGCTTGCTCAATGTTGTTATCTTTGACTTCTATTTTAATAAATTCCTCCAAAAAAACGTTTGAATAGCATTTTTATAATTTTATGTCTATGAATTTTATTTATAATTATGTTCATTATTTTGACCTGGACTTATCTTTTTCTTTTTTTTCTCTTTTTATTCTTCTCTCAGCTTTTTCTATAGCCTCAATTAAATCTTTTTGAGAAAAAAGGTTGAGTGCAACTGGATCTTTTGGACTTAAATTATTGTAATTCCAGTAACTTTTATTCCTGATTGAGGTAACAGAATTTTTGGTTATACCCACTAATCTTGCAATTTGAGAGTCTTTTAAAATATTATGCTGTTTAATTAACCATAGAGCAGAATCTGGTTTATCTTGTCTTTTGGATAATGGAATATATTTCTTAATCTTCTTTTCATCGTTTGAGATTTCAACATCAATATTTTTTATGTTTAGAGGTCTACTTTCGTCTTTAGAGGACAAATCAATCTCTTCTCTTGAAAGTTGACCAGTAATTATTGGGTTGTAAGCTTTTATACCTTTAGCTACTTCTCCATCCGCAATACCCTGAACTTCGACCTCGTGTAAATTACAAAATTCAGCAATCTGTTTAAAAGTTAGTGTTGTATTTTCTACAAGCCATACAGCTGTTGCCATCGGCATTAAAGGGGCTTTAGACATTTAATTTTTTTTTTGTGTTTTAAAATTTTGAAATTTTTTATTAAACTTGCTAATTCTTCCCTTATCCATAAGCTTCTGTTTCCCACCTGTCCATGCAGAATGAGATTTTGGATCGATTTCTAATTTTAAAACATCACCCTCAGTTCCCCATGTGGATCTAGTTTCAAACTGTGATCCATCAGTCATTTCAACTTTTATTTTGTGGTAATTAGGATGTATATTTTTTTTCATTCGGTGACTTATAACAAAAGATTTTACTAAAACAATTAAAAGTTACTTATTTTATCCATCAATTTCTTATTAATATCAGGGCTTGAGGCAATTATTTTAAGATCTTTACAATTATTAAGATCTAATTTATTTATGATGCCTCCAGCCTCTTCTACTATAATTAGTCCTGCAGCAATATCCCATAAATGTAAATTTTTTTGAAAGTACCCATCATATCTTCCGCAAGCTATGTAAGCCATATCTAATGCTGCTGAGCCTGATTTTCTAAAAGAAAATCCAATTTTTTTTTCTATAGTTCCACTTGTAGCAAATAAGCATTCATTTATATTATTTTTTTTTGATACTCTAATTCTCTTATTATTTAAATATGCTCCACTATTTTTTTCAGCATAAAACATTTCATCTTTTATTGGATCAAAAATCAAACCAGATACAATTTCATTCTCACGTTTTAAAGCAATGGAAGTTGCAAAATGTGGGATACCATGTAAAAAATTTACTGTCCCATCTATTGGATCTATTATCCATGTATTTTTGTTATCTTTATTTTTCTTTTCACCATTCTCTTCACTTATAATCGAATAATCTGGTCTACCCCTGGATAATTCCTCAATTATAATTTTTTCAGTTTTTAGATCAGAATTTGTTACAAAATCTGAAGGGCCTTTTTTAGAGACTTGAAGTTTTTCAATTTCTCCAAAATCTCTTATAAGTACCTTAGATGCTTTTTCACAAGCTTTTATCATTAAATTTAAATTTGCCGAAATTGAGTTCATTTTTTTAAATTTTTTTGATGTATTCTAAATTTCTTGTATCAACAAATATTTCATCACCAGCTTCAATAAACGGTGGAACTTGTATACTTAAACCGTTATTTAATGTTGCAGGTTTGTATGAGGAAGAAACCGTTTGACCTTTTAAAGCTACATCTGTTGTATTAATTTTACATTTGACTTGACTAGGTAAATCTATTGTAATTGGTTTATCATTATGAAAACTAATTGTTACGTTGAGGTTTTCTGTTAAAAACTTTCCCTTTTGTCCAATTACATCTTTTTTTATTTGAATTTGTTCGAAAGATTTAGGATTCATAAAAAAAAAATCATTTTCATCTTCATATAAATAATTAAAGTTAATTTCTTCCAAAGATGCTTTTTCTACAGACTCACTAGATCTAAATCTCTCATTTAGTTTTGTATTTTTATTCACACTTTTCATTTCTACCTGGGTGAAAGCTCCACCTTTTCCAGGTTTTACATGTTGTGTTTTTAAGACTTGCCACAAATCATCTTTATACTCAAGCAACATACCCACTCTTATTTCACTAGCATTTATTTTCATTTAAATTTTTTAATTGCTTCAAAAGGTTTAAGTTTTCTATTTTTCCAAATGTAGCCTGAGATAGCCAATAAGTTAGCTTTATTCAACAAAAGTTTTTTATAATTTTTAGAATTTATTCCACCTACAGCCACTATAGGTGTTTTTGTTATCTTTCTAGCTTTTTTCAATATATCTAATGACGGTTTGTATTTTGTTTTTTTTGTTTTTGTTGAATAAAAAGCTCCAAAAGCTAGATAGTCAGCTTTATTTTCTAAAGCGACTTTTGCTAATTTAATTGAGTTATGACATGTTATCCCAATTATTTTATTTCCAATCAATTCTCTTGCTTTATGTATATTCATATCTTTTTGACCCAGATGACAACCGTCAGCATTTAATTTTTTGGCTAAATAAACATCGTCATTAATCAAAAATTTAACTTTAAATTTTTTACATATTCTTTTTATTTTTTTTCCTATTATTAGTTTTTTTCTGAATTTTTCTTTTTTAAGTCTAAGCTGAAAAAAACTCACTTTTTTCTGTTTCAAAACATATCTAAGATGATAATAAAAAGTATTATCAATTTTTAATGGTGATATTAAATAAATAATTTTTCGTTTATTAAATCTCAAGATCTTTAGACCACTTTCCTTGAGTAGCTAATGTATTCATTTTTGCACGATGATTAAAAATTTTTTGAGTACCTTCAATATTTTTTATATCTTTTGACCAAAATTTTAAGGCACTTTGCTGAAGTGCTCGTCCATAAGAATAACTCATTATAAAATTTGTATCGTTGTACTTATTTATTAAATTTAGATTTTCCGTTGCCTCTATTTCAGATTGTCCTCCAGACAAAAAAGCAATTCCAGGCACTTCTGGAGGAACGCAGTTTTTTAAACACTTTATAGTTAATTTTGCAACCTCATCATTTGAAATTTTATTTTTTGATTTATTTCCAGCTAAAATCATATTAGGTTTTAAAATAATTCCATTTAAATCTACTTTGTGTAAAATTAATTCCTCAAAACATTTTTCAATAACTTTGGAACTTTTTTCGTAACAATCTTCAGCAGAATGATCGCCATCCATTAAAACTTCTGGCTCTACTATTGGCACCATATTACATTCTTGAACTAATGCCGAATATCTTGCCAATGCATGAGCATTTGAACTTATTGAGAGCTTACTTGGATAATCTTTAGATATTAAATAAACTCCTCTCCATTTCGTGAATTTTGCACCAATTTTATAATATTCTTTTAGTCTTTCTCTCAATCCGTCTAGTCCCTCTGTAATTTTTTCATCTTTTGAACCTGATAAAACTTTGGCGCCCGTATCTACTTTAATACCTGGTAAAGAGCCCATTTCAGAAATTAACTCAGCAATCTTTTTTTTTTTCGATGAGATTTGTTTAATAGTCTCATCATATAAAATGACACCTCCAATACAATCAGTCATACTTGATGAAGTAAAAAGAGCTTCCCTAAACTTCAACCTGTTTTCTGAAGTCGAGGGGACATTAACACTATCAAGTCTTTTTGTCATAGTGTCTGTGCTCTCATCGGCAGCTAGGATGCCTTTCCCGTTTTCGATAATTTTTAAAGCAATATTATTTAATTCAGACATTTTTAATTTAAAGCTTTTATACCAGGAAGGTCTTTTCCTTCAAGATATTCTAAAAAGGCTCCACCAGCAGTTGAAACAAAATTGAAATTATCTATTGCGTTCATTTGATTTAAAACTGCTATTGTATCTCCTCCTCCAGCAATAGAATAAATTTGATTTTTTTTATTTTTTTCAATGATTTTTTTTGTGATTTCATAACAACCATTTGCGAAGTTTGGATTTTCAAAATATCCTACAGGTCCATTCCACAAGATTGTTTCACTTCTCTCAATGATATCTTTAATTTTTTTTATTGTTTTTGGCCCTATATCTAAAATCAAATCATCATTAGAAACCTCATTGAGTTCTTTGATTATTGCCTTGTCATCCATACTTTTTCCCACTACAACATCTTCTGGATAATTAATCAAACAAGAATTTTTTTTTGCTGTCTCAAAAATTTCGTCAATAGCTGATTTACAGTTCTCTTCTTTTAAAGATTTTCCAATTGGATTACCCTCGTAATTTAAAATATTATTTGCCATCGCTCCAACAATTACAATGTTATTAAACTTAGGTATTAAGTTTCTAATTAGACCTATTTTTGTAGATATTTTAGCTCCACCAATAATACAAGTAACAGGTTTTTTTATTTCTGTAGTTACTTTTTTTAGTGCACTTATTTCCGTTTCAAGTTGTAAGCCTGCAAATGAGGGTAAAAATTGGGTTATTTTGCTAACAGATGCGTGTGATCTATGTGAGCAAGAAAAGGCATCATTAACAAATATATCTGCTAGTTGCGCTAAATTTTTTGAGAAATTTGTATCATTATTTTCTTCCTCCTCATAAAATCTTATGTTTTCTAAAAAAATTATCTTATCTTTAGAGTTTTTAAACAAGTCATCCTTCTTTATTTTATAAATATTTTCCTTAACTAATTTAATTTTTTGACCAATCTTTCTCTCTAAATTTTCGCAAATTGGTTTTAAAGATAGACCATTATTTATTTTTCCTTTAGGTCGTCCGACATGGGAAATTATTAAAATTTTGGATTTTTTTTTAATGAGGAAATTTATGACAGGCAATATCTTGTTAATCCTTGTCTCATCGGTAATCACTCGGTTTTTGAGAGGCACATTCAGGTCTAGTCTTAATAATACAACTTTGCTTCCGAGATTTTCTTGATCTTTTATATATTTCATTAAGAAATTTTATGAAGGTGTTCCGCAATATCACACATCCTGTTTGAAAAACCCCATTCGTTATCATACCACGCTGAAATTTTACCCATTTTTTTTCCTATTACATTCGTTAAATTTCCATCAATAATTGACGAAGCAGGATTATGATTGAAATCTATAGATACAAGCTTTTCTTTTGTAAATTCAAGAACTTTATTTTTTTTGCTAAAACTTTGAAACACTGAATTTATTTTTTCGATACTCAAATCTTTTTTTGTACAAAATACAAGTTCAATTAAAGAAACGTTGGGAGTTGGTACCCTCATTGCTACACCTTCTAATTTACCTTTAAGAGAGGGAATTATTTCGCCAATTGCTTTTGATGCACCAGTTGAAGTCGGAACGATAGATTGGCTTGCAGCTCTTGCTCTTCTTGGATCTTTATGGGAATTGTCTAAAATTCTTTGATCACTTGTGAATGCGTGAATGGTAGTCATAAAACCTTTTTCAATTTCAAAGTTTTTATTTAAAATAAAAGCCACTGGTGCAAGACAATTAGTTGTGCATGATGCAGCAGAAATTATTTTGTCATTTTTTCCCAATTCTGACTCATTTACTCCGAATACAATTGTTTTATCTGCGTTTTTACATGGGGCAGAAACGATAACTTTTTTCGCCCCATTTTTTAGATGGGTTTTCAATTTATCCTTAGAGTTAAATTTACCAGTGCATTCAAAAACGTACTCAACACTATTTTTTTTCCAATCAATATTATTTAAATTAGTTTCTTGGGTAAAAGAAATTTTATTATTATTAATTATCAAGTTTCTTTCTTCAAAACTAATTTTCGCATTAAATTTTCCATGAATAGAGTCATATTTTAAAAGTTTTGAGCTGGCTTCTGGATCTGTTCTATTATTGATATGTTTGATCTCTATGTTTTTATTATTATTTTCAATAATTGACCGAACAATCATTCTTCCTATTCTACCCAATCCATTTATTCCAACTTTTATTTTCATAATTTCTCTCTAATTTTTTGAACTATATTTTCACTGCTCATCCCGAAATGATTATAAATATCTTTGTACGGAGCGCTTTTTCCAAAATCATCAATTCCAAAATTTAAACCATCGTAGTTTGTATATTTTTTCCAATAACTTGTTTCAGAGGCCTCTATTGACACAACAAGGTTTGTTTCTGATAAAATTTCATTTTTGTAGCCTTCACTTTGTTGGTCAAATAATTCGTGACAAGGCATTGATATAATTTTTGAATAGATACCATCTGTGGCTAATTTATGACCAACTTCACTTGCCAAACTAGTTTCTGATCCGGTAGCTATAATTGTAACTTTTACATCTTCATTAGTTCTAAAAATTTCATAAGCACCTAGTGAAGACATATTTTTTGTTGAACTTTTAATTCTTACTGGTTTGATTGCCTGTCTTGTCAAGGCAATCACGCTTGGTGTATTTTTACTCTCTAATGCTAATTGCCAGCATTCAAAAGTTTCAATAAGGTCAGATGGCCTAAAAACATTTAAATTAGGAATGGACCTTAAACTTGCTAATTGTTCAACAGGCTGATGAGTCGGACCATCTTCACCAAGCCCAATAGAGTCATGGGTAAAAACATATATGATTTTTTGTTTCATCATAGCCGCAAGTCTAATTGATGGCTTACAATAATCGCTAAATATTAAAAAAGTTCCACCGTATGGTATTAGTCCACTATGAAGTGAAATACCATTCATGACCCCACACATAGCATGCTCTCTCACTCCGTAATGAATATAGTTTCCAGAGAAATCACCTGACTTTATAATTTTATGATTTTTAGTCTTTGTGTTGTTTGAGCCAGCTAAGTCAGCTGACCCACCAATTAAACTTGGAAGTTTTGATACAATCTCTAAGAATTTTTCAGAGCATTTTCTTGTTGCCATTGGCTCTAGATTCTTTAAATATTCTTTTTTTGCTTTTTCTATAGATCCGATGATAGCATTTCTTGTAAGATTATATCCTGGTGGAAAATCTTTTTTAAATTTATTAGATAATGACCATCCTAACCAACCTAATTTTTTAAGCTGATTACTTAAAATTTTTTCGTGTTTTTTTGCTTTTTTAAATGCTCTTTCGCCGATTAATTTCCATTCATTCAATAATTTATTTGGAATTTCAAAGGGATTGTGACTCCAGTTTAATTTTTTTCTTACCAATTTTATTTCATCATCACCCAGCGGGCTACCATGTGAAGAAGCTTTACCACCTTTGTTAGGAGATCCATAACCAATTGTAGTTTTACATGAAATAGCGATAGGTTTTTTTGATATTTGAGCTTTTTTAAGGGCTTTTGATATTTCTTTATAGTCATGTCCATTAATTTTAATATAATCCCAACCATAACTTCGAAATCTTTTTTCATGATTGTCAGAAACTGCTAGGCTTGTGGGACCATCAATAGAAATAGAATTATTGTCGAAAAGCATAATGAGATTCTTTAATCTTAGGTGTCCAGCCAGACTTAAAGCCTCATGGCTAATCCCTTCCATTAAACACCCATCACCTGCAATTACATAAGTTTTATGATCAATAATTTTTTTTCCAATTTGTTTTTTTAAAATTTCTTCTGAAATAGCAAATCCAACTGCATTAGATATCCCTTGCCCTAAAGGACCTGTAGTAGTCTCAATACCAGAATTAGGGTGATATTCAGGATGACCTGCACAAATTGAATCTAATTGACGAAAATTTTTAATATCATTCAAAGAAACACTTTTATAACCAGTGAGATAAAGAAGTGAATATAGCAACATTGATCCATGACCGGCAGATAGAACAAATCTGTCTCTATTTACCCAACTTGGGTTATTCGGGTTAAAATTTAAAAAATCTTTAAATAAAACTGTTACCACATCGGCCATACCCATAGGCATTCCTGGGTGACCCGAGTTGGCATTTTGTACAGCATCAATTGATAAAAATCGAATGCAATTAGCTAATTCCCTGTATTGTTTACTCAAAATTATCCTGTCTAGACTAAGAAGATTCTATTTAATAATATAAATATATATATATGAATTTTTTTAGTGAAAAAGAAAAAAAGTTAAATGAGGCCTTAACAAAATTAAAAAATTTAAATCTCAATGATCCAAATATAAATAAAAATATTGAAAATCTTAAGGATCAAAAAAATCAATTAGAAATTGAAAAAAAAGAACTGGAAAAAAAATACACTTCTCTAGTTAATGAGCATGATGAATTATCAAGGAAATTAGATGAATTTGAGAGACAAGAAAAAATTGAAAAACAAAAGCAATTAAATTTTTCAGAAAAAATTGATGAATTAAATCAAGAAACAGATATTTTGTTAAATGAAATAGATGAATGGCAAACGTAAGCATTAAATTTAACGGTAAAGATTTTTTACTTTCTTGTGAAGATGGACAAGAAGATCAATTAGAAGAGTTATTGATCCAACTAAATCAAAAGTTTAATAAACTTAAAAATGATCTTGGTAATTTAGGTGAAAATAAACTTTTACTTATTACCGCAGTTAAAATTATGGATGAATACTATGAGACACAAAAAAAAGTAGAACAAAAAAAAAGGGAGCTTAATGATTTGTCGAATAAGTTTAAAAAACTTAAATCTTTAATATATGAATATAGAGATAAAAAGGAGAATGAAATTAGTAAGCTGAATACAAAACATATTCATTTAAAAAATGAAATTGAGCTGAGTCAACAAAGTTATGAAAAATTAATTGATGAAGCCACGAATGAAATTTCAAATTTTGTAAAAAAAGCAAACTTAGAAAATTTGTCTTAAATTTCGTGAAAAAATCTCAAATTAGAAAAAAATTTTTAAAGCTTAGAGAAAATAAGTTACAAAAAGTTAAATCAATAAATTATAATGATATTATCAAGCTTTTAAAAAAAAAGAGAATAAAAGGAAAAATAGTTGGAGGATATTACCCTTACAATAACGAGATAGATTGTATTCAAATTTTGGAAAAATTAGAAAAGAAAAATTACGTTATCTCTTTACCAAAAATAAAAAAAAACTTTCAAATGGATTTTATTCAATGGAGCTCCAAAGAGCCATTAGTTACAAATAAATTTGGCATACCAGAGCCAAGTAATGGCAAAATAAAATTTCCAGATATATTGTTAATACCCTTATTGAGTTTTGATAAAAAATTGAACAGAGTAGGTTATGGAGGTGGTTTCTACGACAGATATATACACAAAATAAAAAGAAAAAAAAAACCACTTCTTATTGGGTTGGCGTACTCTTTTCAAAAAGTTAAAAGTATACCACTTAACAGATATGACAAAAAACTTGATTTTGTAGTGACAGAAAAAAAAATTATTGAATGAGAGTATTATTTTTAGGTGATGTTGTAGGTAGTTCAGGATGTTCAAAATTAGTTGAAAATCTTCCTACTCAAAAAAAACAAAGAAAGATTGATTTCGTAATTGTAAATGGAGAAAATGCAGACAAAAGTGGGATAGGTCTAACACAAAAAATTTGTGAAAAATTCTTCTCAAGTGGAGTTGATGTAATTACGAGTGGGAATCATATTTGGGATCAGAAAGATATAATGCAATTTATTGAAAATGAAAAAAGAATACTAAGACCAAAAAATTTTTTTGAACCCTCCCCAGGAAAAGGTTTTGAAATTTTTACGACTGTTAACAATTTTAAAATTGGAGTTTTAAATTTAATTGGAAATGTTTTTATGAAAAAAAGTAATGATGTTTTTGAAGCAGCAAATCAATTTATTAATAAGTTTAAATTGAAAGAGGATTTTGATTTTTTAGTTGTAGATTTTCATGGAGAAATTACAAGTGAAAAAAATGCAATCGGGCATCTTTTTGACGGTAAAGCTTCGCTTGTAGTAGGTACACATACTCATATACCAACTAATGATGCAAGAATTTTACAAAACGGTACTGCATATCAAACTGATGCTGGGATGTGTGGTGATTATGACTCAGTAATTGGGATGAACAAAAATAATTCATTAAACAGATTTATGAAAAAAGACTCTGTAAAACATTTTCCAGCAAATGGAAATTCTACTTTATGCGGGGTAATTGTTGAGTGTAACACAGAAACTGGTTTAGCTAATAAAGTTGAAAGTTATATTTTTGGAGATCTATTAAAAAATAGTTGATTTATGGCCGGACATTCACATTGGGCAGGTATTAAACATAAAAAAGGGAAGGCAGATAAGGAGAGATCTAAATTATTCTCTAAATTATCAAAAGAAATTACTGTTGCTGCAAAATTGGGAGATAAAGATCCAAATATCAATCCAAGATTAAGATCAGCCATACAAGCGGCAAGATCCGCCAATATGCCTAAAGATAATATTGAGCGAGCTATTAATAAATCATCATTAAACAATATTGGGAATTTTGAAAATTTAAGATATGAGGGTTTTGGACCAAATAAAGTTGCTGTTATTGTAGAAACATTAACAGATAACAAAAATAGGACTGCTTCAAATATAAGAACTATTTTTC
Source organism: uncultured Pelagibacteraceae bacterium (assembly GCA_902527635.1). Taxonomy (GTDB): domain Bacteria; phylum Pseudomonadota; class Alphaproteobacteria; order Pelagibacterales; family Pelagibacteraceae; genus Pelagibacter. The sequence continues at coordinate 21,883 of CABZPS010000010.1, forward strand.
AAAAATCTGGAGGCAGCCTTGGAACTCAAGGCTCAGCTTCTCATAATTTTACTCAACTAGGTGTAATAAAAATCGACAAAAATGAAATTTCAGAGGAAAAAATTTTAGATTTAGCTATAGAGGCTGGTGCCGATGAATGTAAATCAAATACGAAATTACATGAAATTCAATGTTCAGTAGTTAATATATATAATATTAAAAAAGAGTTAGAGAAAAAAATTAGTAATTTTATATCAACTGGAATAGAATGGGTTGCACTAAACAATGTACAAATTCCTAAAGAAGATCATGAAACTTTAATAAATTTTTTTGTTTCATTGGAGGATGATGATGATGTTCAAAAAGTATATTCAAATGCTAAGTTTTCTAACTAAGTTATGTTAATAATTGGTATAGATCCCGGTGTCTCTGGTTCAATTTGCTTTCTTAAAGATGGAAAAATTTTAGATGTAATTGAAATGCCTGTCATGAATGAAGGAAAAAAAAATAAAAAACAGGTTAATGGAGCTCAAATTTATAATGAAATTACTAAAAAAATTAATAGCAATCCTGAAACTAACACAAGAGTTGTAATTGAGCGTGTTACAGCTATGCCAGGGCAAGGAGTAACAAGTATGTTTAATTTCGGTCAGTCCTTTGGAGTTTTAAAGGGTGTTTGTTCTGCAATGAGGTTACCAATGTTTTTTGTTAGACCAGCAAAATGGAAAAGATATTATAATCTAATCAATTCTGAAAAAGATGCTAGTCGAACTAGGGCTATAGAGATATTCCCAGATTTCTCATCACAGTTGTCAAAAAAGAAAGACTCAAATAAGGCTGATGCTATATTAATTGCCAGTTTTTATTATGAAACTTATAAAATTGAGGAATAAATCTTAATAAATAAGTCAAATTCATGACACATTTAAGTGAAAGAAGCTGGTATGGAAGCTGATATATCATCACAAGCAGTTGGACTAGCCTCAAGTGCTGATTTTTCATTAATGAATTTGTTCTTAAGAGCAGATGTTGTAGTTAAGACTGTCATTTTAATACTTATCGCCTGCTCAATTTATTCATGGGCTGTAATATTTGAAAAATTTAAGCTTTTCAAAAAAATTAATAAATCTACCGAAGAATTTGAAAATAAGTTTTGGAACTCTAAGTCTGCAGAAACTTTTTATAATAATCTCCCTACAACCACTGAAGATCCAATGGCTTTACTTTTTAGGGATGCGATGCAAAATTTACTTAAAAGAAAGTCAAAAACTAATTTGGACGTCCGAATGACAACATTGCTCGAAACTGGTATTGAAAAACAAGTCACCAAAATTAGTAAAGGCTTTACTTTTTTAGCGACAGTTGGATCGACAGCTCCCTTTATAGGTCTTTTTGGAACTGTTTGGGGAATTATGAATTCATTTCAGTCTATTGCGATTTCTCGAAACACAAGCTTAGCAATAGTTGCACCTGGAATAGCAGAAGCTCTTTTTGCGACCGCTCTAGGTTTATTGGCAGCTATACCAGCAGTTGTCGCATATAATAAATTTAATAATGATTCAATTAAATATTCTCAGAGATTGGAAAATTTTTCTAAGAGATTTTTAACAATAATTTAATTAATGGTTTTTAAGTTTAATCGATCATCGAAAGAACCTATGAGTGAAATAAATGTTACACCATTTGTAGACGTAATGCTTGTTCTTTTAATTATTTTTATGGTTACGGCCCCTTTACTTACGGTTGGTGTGCAAGTTGACTTACCTGAAAGTTCTGCTGACTCACTTCCAGAGGAAGCTGAACCATTGACGTTATCAATTAATTCTAAAGGAGAAATTTTTATACAAGAGTCAAAAGTAGAATATGAAAAAATAATCGCAAAGGTTTTAGCTGTCTCAAAAAATAGAACCGATACTCGAATTTATGTAAGAGGGGATAAAACTATAAATTATGGCAGAGTGCTTGAAATTATGGGTCTTTTATCTGGATCAGGTTTTACAAAAGTAGCTTTGATTTCAGAACCATATAAGGAAAGGTAATAAATTGAATAGGAGTGTAATTATATCTTCTGTTTTACATGCAGTATTTATATTTTTAACCGCCATGAGTTTACCATTCTTAACAAAAAAACCTATTGATCTTCCCCCAATTGTATCCATAGAGTTAATACAAATTACAGATAAAACAAATATTCCTTTTGCTCCTAAAGCAAAAAAAATTATAGAAGAGGTAAAAAAAAAAGAGGAAAAATTGGTATCTGAGCAGGCTCCACCCAAAAAAGTAAAAAAGATAAAACCTGACTCTGTTCCAATGCCTGATAATCTTGTAAAAAATGAAAAAGAACTGAAAGAGGATAAGCAAAATCCTGAGGTGGTAGACAATGAGGTTAAGCAAGTTTCAGAGTTCGAAAAAGATGAGCTTTTTGATCCAAACAACATTGCAGCATTGATCGACAAGTCAAAAGAGGAAACAGCTAAAACAACAAAGAAAGATGATAAAGTTACTCAAGATCAAAAAAGGAATGTTGAAAATGCAGGTCTATCTCTAAGTGAGGAGGATGCTCTAAAGGCACAAATATTTGGATGCTGGAGCATACCTTTAGGTTTACCTTACAACGAGAATTTATTAGTTAGAATTAAATTGCAACTGAAACGAGATGGTACGGTAGCTAAATCAGAAATTATAGATCATGCAAGGATGAATAAACCTGGACAAGGTTTTTATAAAGTATTAGCAGAAAGTGCGCTTAGAGCGGTGAAATTATGTCAACCACTAAGGGTTCCAACCACAGGTTATGAAAGGTGGAAAGAATTGCAATTGAATTTTGATGCAAGAGAAATGTTAGAGGGATAAAATCAAATTATGAAAATTTTTACAAAGATAATCATTTTTTTAATAATAATCCCCTCAAAAAGTTTTGGTCTCATTGAAGTTGATATTACTAGAGGAAATTTAGATCCACTTCCCATAGCAGTCTCACCTCTATCGATTGATGAAAATTCAAGACAAAACTTTGAGAAAATAATAAAAAAAAAAAATATTGGTGATGAAATTTCAAAGATAATTGAGGTAAATTTAAAAACATCTGGTCTTTTTAATCCATTAAATAAAGATGCATTTTTACAAGCCCCCGATATTGCGAACTTAAAGCCAAGATTTGAGGATTGGAATTTAATTAAAGCTCAAGCATTAATTACTGGAAAAGTAAGTTACATAGATGAAAAATTGAGGGTTGAGTTTAGACTTTGGGATGTACTTGCTGGAAAGGAAATGGTTGCGCTGGCTTTTACAACTGTTCCAACAAACTGGAGAAGAGTTGGACATATTATAACTGACAAAGTTTATCAAAGATTGACTGGTGAAAAAGGTTATTTTGATACAAGAATAATTTATGTTGCAGAAGAAGGTCCAAAAACAAAACGTATCAAAAAACTAGCAATAATGGATCAAGATGGAGCGAATAATAAATTTTTAACATTAGGTAATGAGCTTGTTTTAACACCTAGGTTTAACCCAACTAGTCAAATGGTTACTTATCTTTCCTATTTTAGAAACTTACCAAGGGTATACCTTTTAGATATTGAGACAGGAATGCAGGAAGTTGTTGGTGATTTCCCTGGGATGACTTTTGCACCACGTTTTTCACCAAACGGAAAAAAAATTATTATGAGTTTTGCAAAAGATGGTAATTCAGAAATTTATACTATGGATTTAGAAAATCGTATTGTAGAAAAAATTACAAATCATCCTTCAATTGACACTTCTCCCTCTTTTTCCCCTGATGGCAAGTTTATTTGTTTTAATTCTGACAGAAGTGGTTATCAACAAATTTACGTAATGAAAAGTGACGGGAGTAACGTCAAAAGAATTTCATTTGGTAAAGGTCTATATGGAACTCCTGTTTGGTCACCCAGAGGTGACTTAATTGCATTTACAAAACTTCATAAAGGTAAATTTTATATTGGCGTTATGAGAACAGATGGTAGTGGTGAGAGACTTTTAACTGAAAACTTTTATCAAGAGGCACCATCCTGGTCTCCTAATGGAAGAGTTTTAATTTTTTATAGAGAGACTAAAACTGATGATAAAGGGAAGGGTTTTTCTGCTAAATTATGGTCTATTGATTTAACGGGCTATAACGAGAGGATGGTAAAAACCCCTACAGATGCTTCTGACCCATCATGGTCATCATTATTAAGCAATTAACTGAATTTATCTTGATTTTTTAACTTGAAACATCTATCTAGTTGTGAAAAAGTTAAGTATAAGAAATATTGATCAAGGAGCAATAATGAAATTAAACAAAATTCTAAAAAACACTTTATTAATAGTTTTAGCATGTTTTGCGCTGTCTGCTTGCGCGACATCAAAAAAAACTACAGGTCAAATGCAAGGAGATGTTTATACTGGTACGGATACTATTGAGTATTTAGCATCAGGGGTTCCTGATAGAGTATTTTTTGCAACCAATGAGTCAGTTTTGACAACAGCTTCAAGAGAAACTTTAAGAAAACAAGCTGCATATTTAAGAAAAAATTCTAAAATAACAGTTGTACTTGAAGGACATGCAGACGAGAGAGGTACAAGAGAGTATAACTTGGCTCTTGGTGAAAGAAGAGCAAATGCTGCTAAAGATTATCTGATGACTTATGGAATTTCTTCAGACAGAATTTCTGTTTTAAGTTATGGAAAAGAGCGTCCTGTAGACTCAGGATCAAACCCTCTAGCCTGGTCAAAAAACAGAAGATCTGTAACTGTAAAAGCAAACTAATTTTTTAATTTGAAACCCCTAAACATTAAATTTTGTTTAGGGGTCTTTTTTTTGCCATCATTTTAATAATAAACTTTAGGATGGATCAGTTTATTAAAAAATTTAGAAATAGTATTTTAATATTTTATTTTTTTTATACGCCATATTTATTAGCTGATAATCATAATATTTATGAAACTTTAGAGCAGCTACAAAAAGATATTAAAACTCTTGAAAGAGCAGTTTATTCAGACACAAATAATTCTGAAAATAATAATAACTCTATCACTTCTTTGGACATGAATTCTGAGGATGTGTTAACAAGGCATCTTTTAAAACTCTCTGAAATTGAAAATCAATTTCAAGATTTGACGAATAGATTTGAAGAAATAAATTTTAAACTTGACAAATTGTCAAATAGATTGTCAAAAGTTCAGTCAGATAATCAAATAAGATTTCAAGATTTAGAAAATGCTTCTAATATTAATGATAGTGTAAAAAGTTTAACAAAAAATAAGACTAAAAATAAAATTTTGCCTGGTAGCTCACAGCCACAAGACTTGGGATCAATTTCCTATAAAGATACAAACACTAATGAAACTACACAACAAACACAATCAATTGATACTACTGCAACTATAATTACAGAGTCTTTTCAGACTGAGGAAAAAATTCTTCCCAACGAAACCCCAGAAACTCAATATGAGTTTGCGACAAGTTTTTTAAAAGTTGGAGATTACTCTACTGCAGAAAGGGCTTTAAGGGAATTTGTGCAAATAAATCCAGATCATAAACTTGCCGGTAACGCGCAATATTGGTATGCCGAAACTTTTAGAATAAGACAACTCTATTCAGACGCAGCATCTGCGTATCTTGAGGGATATCAAAAATATCCAGAGGGTGAAAAAGCTCCTGTAAACTTATTGAAGTTAGGTGTATCAATGGTTCAAATAGGAGAAAAAGATCAAGGCTGTAAAATGATTAATGGTGTTGCAAAACAATACCCTGATGCAAACCAGTCCGTGATACAAAAAGCTAAATATGAGTCTCAAAAATTCGAGTGCAAAAACCAAAATTCCTAAAGTTTTAAAAAATAAATTAAATATTATTAAAGTAAACCATATCTATAAAAAATTTGAAAAATTTTTAGATTTAAAAGATAATTTCATAGTTGCTGTTTCTGGAGGTCCTGATAGCCTTGCCTTAGCCTTTTTGTCTAAAATTTATTCCATTAAAAATAAACTAAAAGTTAAGTATTATATTGTTGATCATAAATTAAGAGTTGAGTCCACTGCTGAGGCAAAATATGTTAAAAATATACTTAAGAAACTTCACATAAATGCAGAAATTTTAAGTTGGCGTGGAACTAAACCTAAAAATAATATTCAATCCTCTGCAAGAGTAAAAAGATTAGAACTTCTATTTTCCAAATGTAGAGAATTAGGGATAACTAAAATTCTCTTAGGACATCATCAAGAGGACTTATTTGAGAATTTTTTTATAAGGATTCTAAGGGGAAGTGGATTAAAGGGTTTAATTTCATTTGGTAAAAAAACAAAGATTGATAATATTACGGTTTTAAGACCTCTTATAAATCAAAAAAAAGAAGATTTAATAATAGTGTCAAAAAAAGTTTTTGGTTTTTATGTTATTGATCCAACAAATAGTGACAAAAAATTTCTAAGAGTCAGAGTAAGAAAACTTTTAAAGACACTTAAAAATGATGGTCTGAGTGAAAAAAAGTTTAATGATACAATTTTTAATTTAAAGAAATCAAATGATGTAATTAATTATTACGTAAATAAAAATTTACAAAGCAATACATTTTATTCGCATAAAGAAAAACAACTAATAATTAGTAACAAATTTTTTGATCAACCATATGAGATAGTATTTAGATCACTTTCTGAGTCCATAAAATTAGTAGGCAAAAATTATTATGCTTCCAGAGGAAGAAAAATAGATAGAGTTATTCAAGATATCCAAAAAAAAGCGTCTTTAAGGTGTACACTAGGTAATTGTATCATTGAAAAAGTCAACCAAACAGTAATAATTTCAAAAGAATGTTAAATTTTATTGATAATTACCAAAATTGTCACTTGTTAAATCTAAAATAACTCTTATTTTAAACCTATGAATTTGAAAAACGTAGCAATGTGGGCAGTAATAGTTTTCTTGACAATAGGACTTTATAATATGTTCAAAAATCCACAATCAAATATTCGTGGAAATAATAAAGTAATTTTCTCTGAATTCTTGACGGCAGTTGATAATGGAGAGGTTGTTAAAGTTGAAATCCAGGGTAATAACATTAAAGGCACTTATTCTAATGGAAATAATTTTACCACTTATTCACCAAATGATCCAAATTTAATAGAAAAACTTTCTGAGAAAGGTGTAAATATTTCTGCAGCTCCTATAGAAGAAAAAATGCCATCATTGTTCGGAGTCTTGCTTTCTTGGTTTCCGATGTTGTTACTAATTGCTGTTTGGATTTTTTTTATGAGACAAATGCAAGGTGGCAAAGGTGGAGCCATGGGTTTTGGTAGATCAAAAGCAAAAATGATGAATGAACTAAAGGGTAAAGTAACCTTTAATGATGTTGCAGGTGTGGAGGAAGCCAAAGAAGAGGTAGAGGAAATAGTTGAGTTTTTAAAAGATCCAAAAAAATTCAGTAGACTCGGTGGCAAAATTCCAAGAGGTGCTTTATTGGTTGGCCCTCCTGGTACTGGAAAGACTTTACTTGCTAGAGCTATTGCAGGAGAGGCTGCTGTTCCATTCTTTACTATATCAGGTTCAGATTTTGTAGAAATGTTTGTTGGCGTTGGTGCTTCTAGAGTAAGAGATATGTTTGAGCAAGGTAAAAAGAATTCCCCTTGCATAATTTTTATCGATGAAATTGATGCTGTTGGCAGGAGTAGAGGTGCAGGTTTAGGTGGTGGAAACGATGAAAGAGAACAAACACTTAACCAGCTTTTAGTCGAGATGGATGGGTTTGACACAAATGAAGGCGTAATTATTATTGCTGCAACTAATAGGCCAGATGTTCTAGACCCTGCTCTACTAAGACCAGGTAGATTTGATAGACAGGTTGTTGTATCAAATCCTGATATTATAGGTAGAGAAAAAATCTTAAAAGTACACGTAAAAAAAATTAAAATGGCTCCAGATGTGAATTTAAGAACAATCGCAAGAGGTACCCCAGGTTTCTCAGGGGCAGATTTAGCGAATTTAGTCAATGAGGCAGCCCTATTAGCTGCAAGAAAAAATAAGAGAATTGTCACTTTAATGGAATTTGAGGAAGCAAAAGACAAAGTTATGATGGGAGCTGAAAGAAGATCTATGGTAATGACCGAGGAAGAGAAAAAACTTACAGCTTACCATGAAGGTGGACATGCTTTAGTCTCTTTTAATATGCCTAGTTACGATCCAATTCATAAAGCTACAATTATACCAAGAGGAAGAGCCTTAGGTATGGTGATGAATTTACCTGAGAGAGATAAGCATGGTTACTCTATAAAATATCTTAAAGCGAGATTGGCAGTATGTTTTGGAGGTAGAGTTGCAGAGGAGCTTATTTTTGGTAAGGATGACATCACTACTGGTGCTGGTGGTGGGACAGGATCTGATATAAATCAAGCAACTCAACTTGCAAGAGCTATGGTCACTAAGTATGGAATGAGTGAAGAGATGGGACCAGTCGAATATGGAGAAAATCAGGAAGAAGTATTTTTGGGCAGATCAGTTACACAAACACAATCTGTATCCGAGGCTGTTGCGCAAAAAATTGATAAAGAAATAAGAAAGCTTGTCGATGAAGGTTACAATCAAGCAAAAAAAATATTAACTGAAAAACAAGATGATCTACATAAGATCGCTAAGGCTTTAATAACTTATGAAACCTTAACTGGAGAGGAAATTGAGAATATTATTAACAAAAATATTTATCCAAAAGATAAATTATCAGAAAAACCTGAAGATAAGGATAACAAGAGTTCAGCTTTAGGTGCAATGGGCCTTAAACCTAAAATTGTTCATTAGCAAAGAATGAGTAGATATTACACAAGAGCGTGTAATTTCTACTATGGCAATCAATCAAAACAACTAATTAGAGAGAAGAAATCTATATCCTTACATCAGTTAAGAGATATATCTTTTGACCATGTAGAAATCATATCAAGAAAATCAAAAAAAAAAATTTCTATTAATCAAATTAAATATCTACCAGATTATTTAAGGAAAAAAATAAATTTAGATTTAAAAAAGATTAAGTCCAAAAAAAAAAATTTTTCAAACCTAAATTTTGAAAGAATTCCAAATTTATTAGGTGTGTTGAATTTGACCCCTGATAGTTTTTCAGATGGTGGAAAATTTAATACAAAAAAAAAAGCTTTAAATCATTCAATTTATTTATATAAAAAGGGTGCAGATTTGATTGATGTTGGTGGGGAGTCTACCAGACCAGGTTCTATGCCAGTCAATGAAAAAATTGAGTGGAAAAGAATTAATAAGATTTTAAAAATCATCATAAAAAAAGTACCTATTTCTCTTGACACAAGAAAATCTAAAATTATGAAGAATGGCATTGAACTAGGAGTAAAATTAATAAACGATGTATCTGGATTAAGTCATGATCCTGAGACTTTAACAGTCTTGAAAAGAAATA
>CABZPS010000011.1 GCA_902527635.1 uncultured Pelagibacteraceae bacterium
GATACTAAAAATAAAAAACTTATTTATGTTAGTGGTGAAACAGTATCTGTTGACTTAGATCACCAGCTAGCTTTAGAAGGTTTTGTTACAAAAAGAATTATTAATTATAGAGCAAAATATAATCAAAAATTTGATGAAAAATTTATAATTAAATTAAAAGAAAATATACCTGATATAGTTTACGTTTATTCACAAAATAGTGCCTCAAGTTTTCTTAATTTTATAAAAATAAATCAAACGGAAACTTTATGGATGAATACAAATTTGATGTGTATTGGTGAGAAAACCTCGTCTATATTGAATGAAATTAAATGGAAAAAAATATTTCTTTTTAATCCTGGTGAAGAGGAATTTTTGTTATATAAAATTTAATTATGGATTTAATAAATAATTTTTCAGAAATTTTCTTGTCAGTCTGGAATAAAGGAATTTTGGGTGTTGATATTTTTCAAATTTTAATCGGTTTAGGAATTTTTTTAGTTTTCTTAATCTTTAGAGGCATTTTAAGCAAACTAATAATAAAAAAATTAGAAATAATTTCAAAAAGAACTACTAATAAATTAGATGATACTTTCGTGAAAGCCCTCGAAGGACCAGCAAGATTTTTACCAATAGTTTTAGGATTTTTTATTGCAAGTTACTATATGACTTTTTCTGCGGAAAGCAGAGATATTGTTGATACAATAAATAGAACTTTAATAACGATATTAATTTTTTGGGTAATGCATCAAATTATTGAACCTGTTTCATATGTTTTAAGTGGACTTGATAGACTTTTGACCAAGGAGTTAATTGGATGGATAATTAAATCATTAAAGATTTTGATTTTTATTTTAGGTTTAGCCGCTGTTTTGGAATTATGGGGTATTAAAATTGGTCCAATTATTGCAGGTTTGGGTTTATTCGGTGTAGCTGTTGCTTTAGGTGCACAAGATTTATTTAAAAATTTAATATCAGGCATTTTAGTTCTAGTTGAAAAAAGATTTAAAATTGGAGATTGGATTTTAGTTGATGGAATAATAGAGGGCATAGTTGAAAAAATTGGTTTTAGATCTACGACTATTAGAAAATTTAATAAATCTTTGGCAATAATTCCAAACTTTCAGTTTGCAGAAAATGCGGTTATTAATGTAAGTGAAACTTCAAACTGGTTGATAAGTTGGATTATTACCCTTCAATATGACACGACTGTTGAGCAATTAAAAACCATAAGAGATCAAATAGAAAACCATATCAATAAAAGTGATGACTTTAAGCAAAGTGTTGGTGTTGCAGTCAGAGTTGATAAATTTTCAGATAGTTCGATAGATATGTATGTTCGTTGTTTTACAAAAACAAGCAGCTGGAACGATTGGTTGTCTGTAAAAGAGCGTTTAGCAATAGAAATTAAACAAATTGTTGAAAGCAACAAAGCTTCTTTTGCCTTTCCAAGTCAGTCGATTTATGTTGAGAAGAAATGATTGCTATTTTTTATTTAGTTTTACAGATCTTAAAACTCTATTCCTATGTTGTAATCGCAAATGTAATAATCAGTTGGCTTGTCGCTTTTAATATTTTAAATACCCAAAATAGATTTGTTTATTTAGTTTTAGAGTTTACTTATCGACTAACTGATCCAATTTTAAATAAGATAAGACGTTTTTTGCCAAATTTAGGTGCTTTGGATATTTCGCCTATAATTTTACTTCTATTGATTTGGTTTATAGAAATGTGTATGAAGCTTTACGTTGCACCAATGATATTTTAAATAAATTATGATTTTAATCGATGGAAAAAAAGAAGCTGCTTTATTAAGACAAGAGCTCAAAAAAGAGGTTTCTGAACTTAAATCAAAATATAATAAAGTTCCTGGTCTGTCTGTAATCTTAATTGGGGATTTTACTCCAAGTCAAATTTATGTAAGAAATAAAGAAAAATCAGCTAATGAGGTTGGACTAAAATCCGAAGTAATAAAGTATCCCGATAGCGTTGAGGAAAAAGTAATTTTAGAAAAAATAAATGAATTAAATAATGATAAAAGTGTTTCTGGTATATTAGTCCAATTGCCTTTGCCAAAACATATAGATAAAAAGAAGGTCATTGAAGCGATTGATTACACAAAAGATGTTGATGGATTTCATCCTATAAATGTTGGCAATCTCTCTTCTGGTTATGAAAGCTCAGTACCTTGTACTCCTCTTGGATGCTACTTGCTAATTAAAAAATTTGAACCAAATTTAAATGGTAAAAAAGCTGTCGTAATAGGTCGATCAAATTTAAATGGTAAACCAATGACACAACTTCTTTTGAAAGAAAACTGTACCGTAACGATAACTCATTCAAAAACTAAAGATTTAAAAGCCGAATGTTTAGAGGCAGATATTGTTGTTGCTGCCGTCGGTATTCCTGAGTTAGTAAGAGGAGATTGGGTTAAAAAAGACGCAATTGTGATTGATGTAGGTATTAATAAAACTGAAAAGGGAATTGTCGGTGACGTTGCATTTGATGAAGTTAAAAATAATGCAAAAGCCCTTACACCAGTTCCTGGGGGTGTTGGTCCAATGACAATTGCGTGTTTACTTAAAAATACGATTGACTGTTTCAAAAGATCGCAAATTTAACGTTTAAATCATTAAAAAATTTTTGGTAAGCTAAGCTATGAGAAAGCCAAGATATCCATATAGAATTTTAATTATTATGGCTATACTTACCATACCTCCAATTGGAGCAACTCAACTTGGTTGGTATCTATACGATCAGCAGACTGGATTTGATTATGGTATGATTATTGGAACTTTTTCAGTAATATTAGCAGCATGGCTTATGTACGAAAAAAATTGGAGAGAAGAGGACGAGGATTAATTAATGGAAAAAATTATCTTTCTTGGTTTGGTAGTACCAATTTTTGGGTTTGTTTTATATCTTGGCGCAACTGCAATAATGAATGGCTTTAGTGCCAAAAGTGCAAATAAAATAAATGAAAATTCTGACAATGAAGAAATTGATTCTCCTTTGGTTGATGAAGATAGTTTAAGTTATGAGCTTGAAAAATTAAATAAACTTTTAAAAGATGGAGTTTTAACCCAGGAAGAATTTGAGAAAGCAAAAAGAAAAATTTTAGACAACTAATTGTAACTAAGTAACTTTTTAAGTGAGTCAAACTCACCAATTTTATAAATCAAAACATCCTCTTTTTTAAAACCATACTTGTTGGCGCTGGCTTTAAATCTTTTTGGTGGCTCCATTATAGGTTCTAAAGATAGAACGAAAGTTCCCCAATGCATTCCGATTACTTTTTTACTTTTTAAATTTTGAGCAAGCTCTAAAGCTTCTTCAGGATTGGTATGATAAACCGACTTATCTTTATTAGGCATCATTGGATAAAAATTATAGGCACCAATATTTATAAAGGTTAGATCAATTGGGCCATATTTATTACCTATATCCTTATAAATATTTCCTACTCCAGTGTCACAACCAAATAATAACTTTCTGTCTTTATATTCAATTAAAAAATTTCCCCATAAAGTTTTATTAGTATCTGTTAGACTTCTTTTTGACCAATGAACAGCAGGTAAAAAAGTAATTTTTAAATTTTTATTTATTACAATTTTATCATACCAGTCCATTTCATTCACATCACTATAACCATTTCTAGTAAAATATTTACCAAGTTTTAATGGGAGTAAAACTTTAGAATTTTTAAAAGGAAATCTCCGGATCGTCATCATATCTTGGTGATCATAATGATTATGGGTGAGTAAAAAAATATCTGTTTTAGGAATTTCGTTTAATTTTAGTGCTGGTTCGGTAAATCTCTTGGGTCCAAAAATTAATGGCCCAGCATTTTTTGAAAATACTGGATCTGTAATAATTGTTGTTTTACCAAGCTTAATTAAAAATGTTGCGTGGCCAATCCATACTACATAGTCGTCTTCCTGAAATTTTTTTAGGTCCGTCAAAACTTTCTCTTTTTCAATAACATGTTCTTTGGGAACTTTCATATTAAGCTTTTTTTTCTCTCTATTAAAAATTTTAAAGGACCATTTAACATTAGGATCTGGTTTTGGTGAACCCTCAGGATTTCTAAAAGTACCGTCTGGTAAATGGTGATAAGGTTTTTTTTCCACTAAAACTTAATTTTTTTATTGTTAATTTTTATAATTGTCTCTTCCAAAGTTCTACTTATTATTATGGTGCCCTTTTCATTTGGATGTATACCATCACTTAGATTAAACTCAGGCTTCATAGCAACTCCCTCAAGTAAAAAAGGAATAAGCTCTATTTTAAATTTTTCTGCTAAATCAGGAAAAATTTTGTCAAATTTTTTTTTATAAGAGAAACCATGCGAGGTTGGAGCAATCATCCCAGCTAGGATAATTTCAATATTTTTGTCTTGAGCAATTTTTATAATCTTTTCTAAATTGCTTTTTGTTTCTTTTGGCTGGATGCCTCTTAACATGTCATTAGCCCCTAAACATAAAATTATTAGATCTATATCTGGCTCACTAAAAGTCCAATCAGCCCTATTTAATCCCCCTGACGATGTACTACCAGAAACACTGCCATCAATAATCTCAATATTATAACCCTTTGCTTCTAAATTTTCTTCTAAAATGACTGGTAAACTATTGTCATCAGACAAACCATAACCAGCCATTAAACTATCACCAAATAATATAACCTTTTCGATTGCATATGCATTAATGGTTAGTAGACAGATAATAATTATTTTAATAATAAAACTTTTGCTCATGAGTATTCTTCTTAAATTAAAAAAAATAAATCTTAAATACCAAACTGGTAAAGATAATATCAGCGTTTTAAAAGATATAAATTTGACCACAAAAAAAAAAGAAACTATTTCAATAGTAGGTGAAAGTGGTTCAGGAAAAACAAGTTTAATCATGTTAATTGGCGGTTTAGAGCGTCCAACTTCAGGCAAGATATACTTCCAAGACCACGAAATGACAAAATTAAGTGAGGATGAAGTATCAAAAATTAGAAAAAAAAATATTGGTATAATTTTTCAGTCTTTTTATTTAATCCCAAATTATACAGCTGTAGAGAATGTAACCTTAATTCTTGAATTGAATAAATTTAAAAATCCTGAGAAAGAAGCAAAATCTCTTTTAGATAGATTCGGCCTAAAACATCGACTAAATAATTTACCTAGCCAGTTATCTGGAGGAGAACAACAGCGTGTCGCTATCGCGAGAGCTATTGCTATGAAGCCAGAGCTAATTTTAGCTGATGAACCTACAGGAAATTTAGATACAGAAAATTCTGATATGATTTCTAAAATTTTATTTAGGTATGTTAAAGAAGAAGGCTCCTCATTAATTATGGTAACACATGACCCAAAACTTGCTAATCGTGCAAGTAGAAAAATTAAAATTAAAGATGGAAAAATTAAATAATTTTTATCAAAATAAGTTTATCTTAATATATGCTCTGAGAGATTTAAAAAGGAATTATAAAAAAATCTCAAGTATAATCATCACTCTGTTCATCAGTCTTTTTATTTTAAGTGCGATATTTACTATTGAGGATAGTTTAAAAAAAGAACTCAAAGAAAATGCTAAAGAGCTTTTAGGTGGAGACTTAGAAATTGATTATAATAGAAATCAAGGAGATATAGATTTATTAAATAAAGTTGAAGAGTTTACTACTATATCAGAGATGGTTGAATTCAGCACAATGCTTTCAACAACTAATCGAAAGAAAAATAAATCTTTATTCACTAGAATAAAAACTGTTGACCAAAAATATCCTTTATATGGTGAGGTAACTTATGAACCTGCTGATGCTTATGAAAGAATGCAAAGTGAACCTTATACAATTTTAATTAATGAGAGTTTATCAAAAACCTTAAATATCAAAAAAAATGAAAATGTAAAAATTCAAGATCAAGAATTCCTTGTTATTGGTAAGGTAAGATCTGTTCCAGATGTAAGTGGATTTGTGACTTTTGGAGATTGGGTTTTAACAGGTAAACAGACTTTGGAAATCTTAAAACTTAATGGAATAGGAAATTTTTTAAATTATGAATACAAAGTAAAATTTAATGACAATGATAACCCAGAAATAATTATAAAAAAAATCGAAAGTATTTTTAAAGACGATCAAAAGGTAAAAATTAGATATCCAGAAAATGCAGCAAGTGGATTAAAAAGAGTAATTGGTAACTTTTCACAATTTTTATCCCTTGTCTCAATAAGTGCGATGCTTATTGCTGGTATTGGTATTGCCAATACTCTTTTGTCTTTTATAAATCAAAATAATTTATCTATAGCAGTAAGAAAGGCCTTAGGTTTCTATTCTGGTAACATTAAAAAACTTTATTATTTACAATTGGTAATGTTATTATTTATAATTACTATTTCGGCGTATTTTAGTAGTTTACTAATTGTGCCATTGGCAGACAAGTATTTGTCAAGTAGCTTTGGACTTAAGATAAATTTATTTTTTTCTTTTTTTAATTTTTTAAAAATATTTTTAATAGGTTTATTAGTTTTGATAATTTTTTCGATACCTACAATTAGTTCTATCGATCAAGTCAAAGCTTCAAGTCTATTTAGAAATGTATTCCAAAACTTACAATTTTATTATTCAAAAAAATTAATTGGCATGAGTATTATTATGTTATCGATTTTGATTTTAATATTTACTTACAGGTCAGAAAATCTTGCTTATAGTCTAGGGTATTTTGGGGCATTTTTTATTTGTTTGATTATCTTTTTTCTACTTTCTAAGTTAATCATATTTTCTTTAAAAAAGTTAAAATTTAATTCGAGCACTCCTTTAAAAGTATCTATTAAAAATATTACACAATCAAAAAGTATTACCCCTATAACAATTATGTCTTTGGGCCTTGGTGTTACATTACTTTTGACCTTGGCATTAGTTGGAACTAATTTTAAAAGAGAAATAGCAAAATCAATACCTGACATCGCTCCTGATTATTTTTTCGTGGGTATTCAAAACGGAGAGCGTGAAAAGTTTGAACAAAAAATTTTATCAATGGATCCTGGTGCAAATATTGAAATTGTGCCAATGGTTTCTTCAGGAATAGTAAAGATTAATGGTATAAATCCAAACACATATATTACACCTGAAAATGATAGTTATTGGGTAATAGGAAGTGAACGAAGATCATCTTGGACAAAAGAAGTTCCTGAGGATAATCTAATTATTGATGGTAAGTGGTGGGATTTGTCTAAACCAAACCAACTTCAGATATCATTAGACGCTAAGGTTGCAAAAGATTTTAATATTAAATTAGGAGATATATTTACTTTAAATATCTATGGTAGAGAAATTGATGGTGAAATAGTCAACTTTAGAAAAGTTGATTATAGAGATCTTAATATAAATTTTGCAATGCTCTTTAATCCTGACTTTGCAAAAAATATTCCTCACGAATATTTAGCAACCACAAAGTTCTATAGTTTAAATAAATTTGATGAAACGATAATGCTTGAAATTTTCCCTAGTTTATCAATGATTAAAATTGCTGATTATTTAAATAAGGTAACAAATGTTTTAAATAAAGTTTTCATAGCAGTTATTGTAATTTCAACAGTCACTATCGTTATTGGTTTAATTGTAATATCAAGTGCAATAATGGTCCAAGGAAAAGTAAGAGAATACCAAAATTTGGTTTTTAAAATTTTAGGTTTTTCAAGAAAAGAGATTATTTTTTCTTCGCTGATTGAATTTATGATTATTTTTATATCTGTAATAATGATTGCAATTTTGTTTGCTGTAGTTGGTTCAAAATTTATTATTGAAAATATATTTGAGTTATCTTGGAAGTTTAACCTTGAAATATTAATTTACCTTGGACTCTCTATTGGTTTGGTAACTTTAGTATTGATATTATTAACTAACATCAAATATTTAAATCCAAAAGTTTATCCACTTATAAGAAATCAATAGTCATTTAAAACTATTGAATTTTTTGCATTAGCCACAAACTATCTCCTGCTAAAAAATAAATTTTACCATTTTCTGGATGTACTTGAATATCTCTTAATCTTCCAATTTTTTTTTGAAAAATAATATCTTCTTTTACATTTGATAAATCTTTAAATATCAGTTTTCTTAGAGATTGGTCTTTCAATGATGTTATAAGTGCATGACCATTCCATTCACTAAATTCCTTACCTTTGTAAATTGTGATGGCACTTGTGGCAATTGAGGGTACCCAATAATGAATTGCTTTTGTGAAGCCTGGCTTCCATTTAGGTCCAATTGGGATACCAGAGTAATTTGTCCCTCCCCATCCTAAAATTTTCCAACCATAATTTTCACCCTCTTTAGCCTCACCAAACCAATCTCCACCCCTTGCTCCGTGATTACTCATGTAAATTTTTCCGTCAAATGGAGATAAAGTTAAACCTTGTGGATTTCTAATACCGATTTGATATATTTCTGGAAGCCAGTTGGATTTCCCTTTAAATCTAGGATTGTCTTGTGGAATACTGCCATCTAGATTTATTCTGATAATACTTCCTGGATGTTTTGTTGGATCTTGCGCAATCATACCTTCACCTCTTTCACCAGCAGATGCAAAAAGATAGTCATCTTTAATCGCTAATCTTGATCCAAAATGATAACCAGAATTAATAGGAGGATTTGCTTGGAAAATATTTTCAAATTTTAATTCTTTTTTGACAAATTTTGTTTTTGCAATTGAGGTGCTGGTTTTACCATTACCTCTATTTTCTGTGTAAGATACATAAATAAAATTATCTTTAAAAAGAATATCTAGTATTCCACCTTGACCATGTTCTAAAAAGTTCAGATTGTGCTTTATTTCGGAAATTTGTTTTGAAATAATGTTTACAACTTTTATTTTTCCGCTTTTTTCAGTTATAATTAGCTCTTCATTATTAATAAATGATGAACCCCAAGGACCATTTAAATCCACAATTTTTTCTAAATTAAAATTCTTTGCAAATGTGAGGTTTGTTAAGAGTAAGAATAAAGATACTGAGAAAATAAATTTTTTCACTTTACGAGAGCTTTGATCTTCCACCATCAACAGCTATAATTTGACCTGTCACCCATGAGCTATCATCTGTAATAAGAAATTTGGCTAAAGAGGCTGAGTCTTTTCCCTCACCCAATCTCTTTAATGGATGAGCTTTTGCAATTCCATCTGCTAAAGCCTTGTTTTTTAACATTGGTTCAGCGATTTTAGAATTGGTTAAACTTGGTGCAATACAGTTTACTCTTATGTTTGGAGCAAATTCTGCAGCCAAAGAAACTGTTAAACCCTCAACGGCAGCTTTTGTAGAGGCAATTATTGCATGATTTGTAAAACCTCTTTGAGCAGCAACTGTAGAAAATAAAACAACCGAACCTTTATTTTTTTTCAAAATATCCTGATATCCCTTTATAACCTCTACTGCTGAGTATAAATTTAATTTCATACACTTGTTAAAATCTTGCTCATTCACCATTCTTAAAGGTTTCAGATCAATTGAACCCACACAATAAGCAATACCTTTTACATCAGAAATATCACTTTTAACCTTATCCACAAATCCATCTTGCAAAACATCAGCTATTGTAAATGCACAACCTAATTTTTCAGAAATATTTTTAGTTTCATTTTCATTTCTACCAACTAAATGAACTGAATTCCCTGAATTTACTAATTGTTCAGCCAAACTAGAACCGATGGATCCTGTCGCACCAAAAATAAGATATTTTTCTGACATAAAAATTTTTATTAGTTATATTTAAATATGAAGTTATTTTTTATACTTGGCAATCAATTATTTCCACCAAAATACTTGGACCGCTTCAAAAAAGACCACCTAATTTTTATGGCAGAAGATTACCAATTATGCACTTATGAAAAACATCATAAAAATAAAATACTTCTCTTCTTATCATCAATGCGTTCACATGCGGAGTCTCTTAAAAAGGATAAGTTTAAATTAGAATATTTGAGAATTGAAGATAAAGAATTTAAAGATGACTATTTAAAAAAATTAAAGAAATTAGTTAATTCTAAAAAAATAAAAGAAATTTCAAGTTTTGAAATTGAGGATAAATTTTTTGAGAAAAAAATTGATCAATTCACAAAAAAAGAAAAAATTAAATGGAATATTGTGCAAACCCCTATGTTTTTAAATTCGAGAGATGAATTTAAACAATATTTATCAAAATCAAAAAAACCTTTTATGGCAACTTTTTATAAAGAAGTTAGAAAAAAATCTGGCATATTAATGGGTTCAGATGGAAATCCTATAGGAGGTAAATGGAGTTTTGATGAAGATAATAGAAATAAGTTACCAAAAAATATCTCTATTCCAAAATTCCCAAAAATTAATGAGACTAACCACACTAAAAAATTAAAACCTATTATTGAAAAACTATTCAAAGATCATCCAGGGACAACCAAAAACTTTTGGCTTGCTACAGAATATAATGATGTGGTCAAATTATTAAATTTTTTTATTAAAGAGAAATCTAATTTATTTGGTGATTATGAGGATGCTGTTGATCAAAAAGATAATATTTTATTTCACAGTGCTTTAAGTCCTTATATTAACCTAGGATTAATCACGCCTGAATTTATTATAAAAAAAATTTTAGATTTCCATAAGAGTAAAAAAATCAAATTAAATTCTTTAGAAGGTTATGTGCGTCAGGTCATAGGATGGAGAGAATTTATGAGAGGAATTTATCAAAATTATTCAAACGAAATGGAAACTGGAAATTTTTTCAAACAAAATCGCAAAATGAAAAAATCATGGTACGAAGGTACGACTGGTTTACCGCCACTAGATTATGCAATCAAAAATGCTTTAAATCATGGATGGTCTCATCACATTGAAAGATTGATGATTTTATCTAACATCATGAATCTTTGTGAAATAAAACCAACCATTGTTTATAAATGGTTCATGGAAATGTTTGTAGACTCCTCAGATTGGGTAATGGTACCTAATGTTTATGGTATGGGATTATTTAGTGATGGAGGAATATTTGCTACAAAACCATATATTTGTGGTTCGAGTTACTTTATGAAAATGATGGATTTTAAAAAAGGCGATTGGTGCAACATAATGGATGGGTTGTATTGGAGATTCATTGATAGAAATAGAAAATTTTTTTTGAAAAATCCAAGATTATCTATGATGGTTAGAATTTTTGATAAAATGAAAAGTGATAGAAAAAAATTAATTCTTCCTGCTGCAGAAAAATTTATCAAACAAAATACACTTTAGTGAAAAAAGAAAATCTTCCATTTAAAATCTGCATTGTTTGTAAAAAACCTTTTAATTGGCGAAGAAAATGGAAGCTAAATTGGGAAAGAGTTAAGTATTGTTCAAAAAGATGTTCTGGTAAAAAAGTATGAACTTAGAAAAATACAAATGGAAAAGTAGAATTTTACTTGTTTCTACACCAAATTATAAGGATAGAATTTACCTAGAGGCTAAAAAAATATATCAAGCTAAAATAAAAGATTTTCATAAAAGATATGTAAAATTAATTTGCAAAATTAATATAAAGGAAAAATCATCGATAAATTTAATTGGTTTTGATGGCAAATCTAAAAAGAAGATGAATAACGTTAATCATAAAACAATTTTTAAAATTATAGACAAAATGCCTTTAAATAAAAAATTTAAACCTATAAATTTATCGCTGTATTCAGATTATAATCCTAAAACTACTACTCATGGGTTAGGATTTAAAAACAAGGAAAAAGCTCTTTACACAATTAGAACTATTAAAAATCGTTCAATTAAGTATCAGGTAAATGTTATCGCAACCATGCTGGGTAGAGCAAAGAATCATCCTAACAAAACTAGGGATATGGAGGATGCTATAAAAATATTTGGTGATTGGATGAAAAAGTATAAAAGTAAAAAAAATGAAAATTAAAATAATTAATTATTTAAATAAGTTGGTAGTTTTGTTTTTTCTATTAATTCCAAATAATCTGAATGCTGATTTTTTTGAGGATATAACAAGCCAAATTGTTGAGAATCCTAAAAGACTTAGTTATGGAGTTTCCGTCACTGATGTAAATCAAGATGGAAATTTTGATTTTATAGTTACTGGATTTGGTTATCTGAATTTAGCTTTATCATACGAGAATGGAAAACTACTTAATATTGTAGATCAAAAAAAATTTTCGGATGAATTTAGAAGAACAATTGGTGTCGCTGCATGTGATGTGGATAAAGATGGATATGAGGAAATATATTTTCTCAACACTGATACGTATAGTGGAACAAAAAAATATTCAGATAGACTGATAGATTTAGAGAAGGGTAATTTTATTGATTTATTTGAAATTGAGAAAAATCAAAAAGATCTTAATTTAACTGCTGGGAGGTCAGTTGTTTGTGTTGATAGAAAAGGAGATGGCAATTATGGTGTATATGTTGCTAACTACGGAGGACCCACAAGATACTACGAATATAATGATGACATAATAGTCGATAAATCTGTTCAATTGAATTTGGCGAAAGTTACAGGCGGACGTGCTGTCGTTGCTGGACATATCCTTTCTGATAAAATTGATGTATTTGCAGCCAACGAGAGGGGAGCAAATTTTTTATACAAAAATGACGAAGGTAAATTTTTAGATGTTGCATACGATTATAGAGTTCAAGATGTCCTTCAAAATGGGAGAGGTACAGCTTTGTCAGATATTTATTATCGAGGAAGGCTTGATATTTTAAATGGAAATTGGGGAGGATTTCACAGAGTATATGTACTTAAAAATGATATTTTTGAGGATATAGCAAAGCCGCCATTTGATGAGCCATCAAGAATAAGAACTGTTATTTCAGCTGATTTAGATAATGATGGTTACGACGAAATATTCTTGAATAACATTGGTGAACCCAACAAACTTTTTAGAATTTTAGAGAATGGTTTGATAAAACAAATACCCCTAGATATTGGTTTAGAACCAGATGGATATGGAACTGGAGCAGCAGTTGCTGATATAGATAATGATGGCATATTAGAATTGTTAGTTTCCCACGGAGAAAGCAGAGATCAGCCATTGTCTTTGTATAAAGCAAAGGTAAATCCTGAGCACAAATATTTGAGGATTAAACCCCTAAATAAATACGGGGCACCCGCCAGAGGAGCAACAGTAACATTGATTTCAAATTTAAGAAAACATTCAAAAACAATTGACTCCGGTTCAGGGTATCTTTGCCAAATGGAACCAGTAGCTCATTATGGTATTAGAAAAAATGAAAAAAATATAAAAATAGAGATTAGATGGACAAATGGAAAAACCAAAATTATCTCGGTAAAAAAAATGAACCAAACAATTACTTTAAAACAAAAATAACTAGTTTAAGGGTTGGAGAACTCTATTTATAAAATGGATTATACCATTAGACGTTTCAATATCAGCAGTCACAACTTCAGCTTCATTTATATAAACTATACCATTAACTTTCTTTATAGTTATTTCCTCACCATTAATTGCTTTGAGTTTAATTTCACCAGCAATTTCTGAAGAAGTGATTTTTTTTGAAAAAACGTGTCGTCCTAAAATATTTACAAGTTTATCTTTGTTTTCCTCTCTTAACAGACCATAATACGTTTGTGCACTAATCGCTGCAAATGCATCATCTAAAGGTGCAAAAACAGTAAATGGTCCTTTACCTTTTAAATTCTCACTTAGTCCTGATTTCATCAACGTTTCGTTTAATTTTGTAAACTTACCGGTTTCGTTTAATTTATCAATTACATTTCCAAATGTTATCGATGGGATAATCATCATGGTTAGTGTAAAAAATATTACATAAAATTTTTTCATTGGACTTTAATAACTTTAAATTTATAATTTGAAAGTAAATTAGGTGCGACAAATGATAAAAATTTTTTAAATTAATTAAATCAATGAATTTTTCAAAAACTATCTTTAAACTTGTAGTTATTTTCATTTTTACTTTATCTCTTTCTAATATTTCAAATTCAGTAGAGAAAAATTATTATAAAGATTTAATAACAGATTGGTCTAGAATTTTTCCTGACAGCAATAGAAATGCTGCTGGACCAAAATTTTTCAAATATATAATTGATAAAAATATAAATTATGAAGATTTCATTGAATATAACAAACTTTATTGTGCTGTTTCTGGTTCATTGATCGATCCTAATAGTGACCCTGATTTTTTATTTATCAGCGAGAGAGGAACTAAAAATAAAATTTGTGGTAACTACTATAAATGCTGTATTCCGTGTTCTTGTGATATTATGAAATATTCTGAAGTTGAAAGAATGAAATATAAATTTAAAGACGGTATCAAGGAGTTTTTTGTTTTCACAATTAATAATCCCTGTAACAAAGAAGATTTTCCAAATAGGGTTAATAAAGATTATTTTTGTGTTGGAGAGAAAATAAATAACAAACAAGTTTATGATCTAAATGGCCGAATAGTGATTGGTTTATTGCATAATGGTAAAAGCTGTAGAAAAGATGAGATAGATTTTGTAAAAAGTCATCAGATAACTGGTAGATTTTGTGAATTTAGAAATAATACACCCATAGAGAACTTAGAGGCAGGCATGGGTGATATTTTTATTAAACTTGCGAGATAAAATTTATGGATAACAAGATTTTTGAATGGGCAGGAGTTATAACAGCAATATTATATTCATTATTCGTAGCTATGAATATTGGTATTGAATTTTTTGGTTTTTGCTTGTTACTTTTATCTGCGATTTTAATTGGAATTTGGGCGTATAGAGGAGGTCATAGAGGAATATTATTTTTACAATTCTTTTACGCAACGGCAGGAGTTATTGGAATGTTTAGGTGGTTTTAATTGAAAGTTGTAATTATTTTTGGAATATAATTTTTAAAATTAAAAAAACCTTTGTTGCAATATTGCCAAGAATACTGATCAAGTTTTCTATATAAAAAAGTTATTTTTAAGTTATTTAAATTTAAATAATCTAAGTTTTCACCAACTGAGGGATATAAACTATAACAGTTTTGAATATTTTTCACTTCACTTATACTGATCACCTCATAATCAATAGATTTAGCTTTTAACCTTTGTTTTTGGTCTTCTATTAAAAGGGATTTAAATTTTAGTACTTTTTCACTCAGCTTAATAGATCTATTATCATTTTCATTTGAAATTAAATAAATTTTTTTAAATTTGTGATTTTGAAAATCAGTAATTTCAAAAGAGAGATTATTATCAAAAATTAGTAAACTTTTATCTTCAATATTTTGGGGATTACTAAAATCTTGTTTTATTATTGAGTAAGTTTTTTCAGATACTTTTGGAGGAGCATTTTCATTTAATCTAATATTACTGAATCTGTTAGCAGTGAATTTTTTGATGTTCCATTCGCTTGCCAAATAATGTTTTCCTTGTGTTTGAACTCCAGCAACCCATCTCCATCCAAGAGTATTAGACGCAGCATCACCGTCATAGAGATGCTGCATAAAAAATTCTGCACCTAATTGCCAGGGTAATTCTAAAGTAAAAATCCAAATACTAGCAAACCACATCCTTGTATGATTGTGCAAATAATTCTTCTCTTTAAGTTCAATTACCCACTGATTAAAGCAATCTATCTTTGTTTTCCCTTCGATTGCATTTTTATAATTTTGATTATTTTTTAAATTTTCCTTAATCTTATTTAATTCTATTAAATAATCTGACCAAACATTTGGTCTTAATTCTAACCAGCCCTTCCAATATGTTCGCCATAATACTTCTTGTATAAATTTTTCATTTTTTGAAAAAGAAAATTTACCTAGAGATTTTTTAATGATTTCTTGTTCGTTAACGACTCCATGAGTAATATATGGTGACAAACACGAAATATTTGATCTTTTTTCTGGACCGAAATCAAAATTCCTAAGTTTTGAATATTCTCCAAGATTATTTTCAACAAAACTCTCTAATTGATCTAAGGCCTTAGCCCTTGAGGGTTCAAAATTCATTTAAAACTATTTAGATTTTTTTTTCTTTAGACCCAATTTATCACTATGTCTTAATCTCAAGATTACAATTGCACCAGCAATTAGAACTATTGCAACTGCCTCATAAACTAATGCGGTAGGATCCATCTCTTTACCTTGAAGAATAATAAATCGAGCAAGTGCAGTAATTGCTATTAGAAGCGGCAACGTAATACTGATTGATTGTTGGTTCCAAAAAACTCTAACCATTGCAAGAACTTCTAAATAAAGAAACATTAATAATAAGTCAGCTAATGTTACAGACAGATTTTGATACATTTTATAAATTTCAATACCTACAGCAATTACCGTACTAATTAAAATTATGCACATTAATATAAGTTGTAAATTTTTAGCTATTTTTTCCATTATTTGTCCTTACTAAACGGTAACCATTTTTCAATCGCTGATTTTGATGGACCGTCATATGGAATAGTATATGAGTTCGTATTCGTTAGAACTTCTATTCCCTTAGAAAAAACAAAAATAAATACTATAACAAATACAATGACCATAATTTTAAATGGATCAAAATTTCTTGTTTGAAAGACGCTGGTCGATTTTTCTTCAGCTTTGTGGAACTGTTTGAAAGTCATATAGACTGCGAATATAAGGCCCACATGAGCCAAGTATGTTCCAGCCCAGCCAAAAGCAAATGTTGTATAGGAAAATACATACAAACTAAATACAGTCGTCCATATAAAACTTAGAACTAATAGTATTTGCAGTCTAACAGCTTTAGGCAAAGCCCTTAAATCGTTTTTACTATCATCAAATAATATATTAGCCGAGTCTTGCATCCATTTTTTTAAACTATCCATTAAACTAAGTTATGTTTTTTTTCAGAATTGACAATGTAAAAAATTGTCAATTTTTCTTGAGTTATCTCAATTTTTTTTTATGAAAATTTATAAATTTTTCAACATTAGATTTATTGAAGGATTTATTTTCCTCAAATGAAACTTTTTTCATTGAATATGCTTTACTTTTTGTAATTCTTGATTGAATAATTACATTTCCTTTATATAGCTTAAGTTTTACAGTTCCATTTACTTTATTTCTCTTGAGATCGACGATTTTTTGAAGTTTAAATCTCTCTTTTGAAAACCAATATCCATTATAAATTAATTCTGCATATCTAGACATGATAGAATCTTTCTTATGCATTGTATTTTTGTCTAATGTTACAGACTCCATGGCTCTATGAGCATGAGTAAGCAGTGTACCACCAGGTGTTTCATAAACTCCTCTGGATTTTATACCAAGAAATCTATTTTCAACTAAATCAACTCTTCCTATACCGTTTTTACCAGCGATTAAATTAAGCTTTGTTAAAATTTTCTCAGGATTATATTTTTTTCCATTAATGCCACATGGGTCTCCATTTCTAAAATTTATAGATACAAATGTAGGTTTATCAGGAGCTTTCTCTGCAGAAATTGTTCTTTGAAAAATAATTTCTGGAGCAGAATTTTTAGGATTTTCTAAAACTTTTCCCTCGGTAGAAGTATGAAACAAATTATCATCAACAGAAAAAGGTGTGGAACCCACTTTATCTTTAGGTATTGGTATTTTGTATTTTTTTGCATATTTAATAAGATCTGTTCTAGATCTTAAATTCCAAATTCTCCAGGGTGCTATTATCTTAATCTTTGGACCAAAATAATGATAGCCAAGCTCAAATCTTACTTGATCATTTCCTTTACCAGTGGCTCCGTGAGATACTGCATATGCTTTATATTTTTTTGCAACTCTTATTTGATCTTTTGCTATTAAAGGTCTTGCAATAGAGGTACCCAATAAATATACGCCTTCATAAATTGCGTGACCCCTGATCATCGGAAAAACATAATCTTTAACAAAAACATTTTTTAAGTCTTTTATTATAATATTTCTTACTCCAAATTTTTTCGCATTTTTGATTATCTTTTTTTTATCTATCTCTTGACCAATATTAGCTGTGTAACAGATTACTTCAGCATTGTAATTTTCTTGAAGCCATTTAAGTATTATGGAGGTATCTAGTCCTCCAGAATAAGCTAATACAATTCTTTTCTTTTGTGTCATTAACTAACTACAAGCTTTTTTAGCTGTGTTATATGCTTTAGTGAAACCTAATAATGAATAATGATCAATTGTTTGAGAACCTTTTTCATTATAACCAGTAACCATAATTCTAGAACCTTTTTTCATCACTCTAACCATTATTTTTTCTTTTTTATTACTAGTCATCCAAGCGAAACCTTGTTGTTTGATATCAAATTTAAATTTATTATTACCAGATGTTGCAAGAACACTATTATTTTTATTAAATTCATATCCAGCAGTAGTGCTTATTTCATTAGCAATTTTTTCACCTGGTCTGAATGTCACAAAAAGCCTTGCATCTCTTTTGTTTTTTTTTGGAGATTGTAAAATTGGTGAGGATTGAGCGAAACAAACTTTACCTGACGTTTCAGCTAGTACCATGGTTTCCCAATCTTTATATTTTCCAATTTTTTTAAGATCTTCACCAAAGGTTTTTGTAATTGAAAAAAAAATAAAAAATAAAGACAATAATAAAGTTTTTCTAATTATGGGCATGGGTTTGGATATTTTTTTTGAATATTATTAATTTCATTTAGTATTTCACTTGATAGAGTTACATTTACACTTTCTATATTTGTTTTCAACTGTTCCATCGTCGTTGCACCAATAATTACACTTGTTACAAAAGGCTGAATCTCACAAAATTTTAATGACATTTGGGTAAAATCAACGTTAAATTTTTTTGATATTTTGTAATATTCCTCAATAGCGTTTTGACCATTTTCGTTTTTATATCTTGTAAAATCTTTAAATAATTTCATTCTTGATTTTTTAGGCAAATTATTATTCCTATATTTTCCCGTTAAGTAACCAAATGCTAGTGGTGAATAGGCTAACAATCCACTTTTCTCTCTCACTGAAATTTCTGCTAATCCAACTTCATAGGATCTATTGAGTAAATTATAAGGGTTTTGAACAGACATCATTTTAGGAAGATTTTTTAACTTAGAGATTTCAAGGAATTTTGATAAACCCCATGCTGTTTCGTTTGACAAACCTACATATCTAATTTTTCCTTGCTTGATAAAATTTTCCAGACTTTCAAGTATGTCCTCAAATGGTGTCCAGTCATTATCGTTTTCATCGTGCTCATAACCGTGTTTTCCAAAAAAATTAGTATTTCTTTCAGGCCAATGAAGTTGATATAAATCTATGTAGTCTGTCTTTAACCTTTTAAGGCTTTCTTCTAAAGCATCTGAAATTTTCTTTTTTCCAAAATTATTTCCACCACCCCGAATATATTTATTTGAGGTATTTCCACAGACTTTTGTAGCAATTATAACTTTGTCTCTTTTATTTGTTTTTTTAAACCAGTTTCCAATTATTCTCTCTGTTTTACCATAAGTCTCTTTTCTCATGGGAATTGAATAAATTTCTGCTGTATCCCAAAAGTTTACCCCATTATCCAATGCCCAGTCCATTTGCTTGAAACCTTCTTCTTCCGTATTTTGTTCTCCCCAGGTCATTGTACCGAGACAAATTGTACTAACGTCAAGATCAGTATTACCTAATTTCTTGTAATTCATTGTGGTTTTAAAGTGTTTATATTTATTAATCTTTTAAGGTATCTTGAATAATTAGTAAAAGACTATATATCTATGACAATCATGGAATTTGATAAAAAAGGAATTTTAGCAAGAGCAAAATCCGCAGCACAAGAGACAACTGCTGTAATGGATGAAGGCTTAAGAGCCTATATGCTAAAGGTTTACAATTATATGGCAACCGGTGTTCTTTTAACTGGGATTGTAGCTTTATTGTCCTTTAAAATGTCGGTAGTAACTGATGCAGGTGGGTCTATTGTTGCATTAACAAGTTTTGGTTCAGCAATTTATATGTCCGGATTAAAATGGGTTGTAATGTTAGCTCCATTAGCAATTGTGTTTTACATGAGTTTTGGAATAAATAAAATGAGTGCTGGAAAAGCACAAACTACTTTTTGGGTTTTTGCTGCGTTAATGGGATTATCTCTTTCCTCAATTTTATTAGTGTATACTGGTTTGAGTGTAACTAGAGTTTTCTTCATTTCTTCAGCAACTTTTGGTGCAATGAGCATTTACGGATACACAACAAAAAGAGACTTAACGAAATTGGGCTCTTTTTTAATGATGGGATTAATTGGAATTATCATTGCTTCGTTGGTAAATATTTTCATGAAATCATCAATGATGTATTTTGTTATTTCAATTTTAGGAGTGCTAATATTTGTTGGATTAACTGCTTATGATACACAAAAAATAAAAAATATGTATGTAGCAAGTGATACTGGTGAATTAATGGGTAAAAAAGCTGTAATGGGTGCTTTAACCTTATATCTTGATTTCATAAATCTATTTATCATGCTCCTTAGACTTTTTGGTCAAAGAAGATAACATTAATCTGAAAGTTTTTTCCAATTAGCATTTTTCAGTAAACTACTTAGATCGTCAGAATTTTTCAAAATCTTACCATTTGTATCAGTAATTAAATATCTTAAATTTTTATTTTTTGGTTTAAAATTTTTACAGATTTTATATAGAGCGTTTTCAGCAGCATTCTTAAAAACACTAAACCCAACTTGTCTACTAGAAATACTTAATCCATAATCTCTCCAGGATCCCTCAGAAACCATTTTAGCATAAAGATCTAGAATTGTTTTAAGTTCGTTTTTTTCAAAAAAGTATTTTTCATTTATGCCTTTATTATGGGTATTATTTATGATTAGTCGTAAGTTGTTATTCATTAGTTTTATATTTATTTATTAAACTGATTTGAAAAGCAGTGAATATAAATGTAATAGGTAATAAGCCCCATACTTTAAAGTTAACCCAAAACTCCTCAGTTTGAGTTCTCCAAACTAACTCATTCAAAACTGCTAATCCAAAGAAAAAATATATCCATCTTTTATTTAATATTTCCCAGCCAGCATTTGATAATGAAATTGAACCACCCATAATTTTTTTAAGCACGGGTTCTTTTGTAAAATATCTACCAAATATTAGAGATAATCCGAATAAGATATTTATAATAGTCGGTTTAATATAAATGAAAACTGGATTATCAAAATAAATTGTTAGTCCGCCAAATAATGTAATTAGTATTCCACTAATTAAAGGAACTTTAGGGATTTTTTTCTCTAGCATCCACATAATTATTAGTGCGATAATAGTTGCAACTATGAAAGGTGGTATTGCAATCTTTAAATCTTTGTCACTATCGTAATAATAGTAAAAAAAAATTATAAGCGGTCCAAAATCTGTAAGAAATTTAATTAAGGATTTATTCACGAAAAAGATATTAACATAAATAAAATTTTAATAAAAACTTTATATTTTTTCCTATTGATTTTTATTTTTAAATACCCATAATCTCTATAATGGCAATTCAAAAAGCAAAATTTTCAATCGGTGATATTGTAAAACATAAACACTTTGAATTTAGAGGTGTAATTTATGACGTTGATTTTGAATTTAACAATTCTGAGGAGTGGTATCAGTCTATTCCGAAAAATGTTAGACCAAGAAAAGATCAACCATTTTATCATTTATTGGCTGAAAATGATGAAATTACATATGAAGCGTATGTCTCAGAGCAGAATTTATTAGTAGACGATTCTAATGAGCCAATAAAACACCCGCTCATAGAGGAAATTTTTTCCGGCAAAAAAGGCTCAAGTTATTTCAAACAATCTAACTAAAATCCATTTTTTAACCACAATTAGCTCAAAACTTAGACACACTGTCCTGTTAAAGATATTATAATTCGATCAAGGATGCTAAAATTTTACCCTTCGTTATTATCTCCCTCTGCATTCTTGATCGGATAATTTTTCACATTATATTCAGCATATTAATTAGTATATATCTTTTATGTTTAAGCATTTTGAACCAAACAAAATATTTTCAATCACTTCGAAAGCCCCGAGATATGTATCTTATCTACTTGTAATCGTTTTGACTATCGGTCTTATTGAGTCTTTAGTATTATCGCCTGAAGATTATCTGCAAAGTCATACTGTTAGAATTATGTATGTTCATGTACCCGCAGCATGGTTAGCACTTGGAATTTTTTCTTCAATTACATTTTTATCCACAACTGGTTATATTTTTAAATTAAAAAATTTTTTTTTGATCGCTAAAAGTTTAGCTCCATCAGGTTTCATCTTTAATATTATTGCTTTAGTCACAGGATCAATTTGGGGTAAACCAACTTGGGGAACATGGTGGGCTTGGGATGCTAGAATTACTTCTATGTTAATTCTTGCACTTTTTTATTTAATGTTTTTAATGGCTTGGAGAATTTATGATAATAAAGAACAAGTTTTTAAAATTACCTCAATCATAACAGTTTTAGGAATAATAAATGTTCCAATTATTAAGTATTCTGTAGATTGGTGGAATACACTTCACCAGCCAGCGTCAATAAATATTTTATCAAAATCTACAATTCATTCTTCAATGTTAGTGCCTTTGTTGATTATGACTGCGGCATTTGCCCTATTCTCGTTGTTAATTTTTTTAATGAAATATAATACAGAACTGATAAAAATAAAAAATAAAGGTTTAGACAGATTATGATTACTGAATTATTTTATATGAGTGGATATGGAATTTATGTTTGGAGCTCATTTGCTTTTACTTTTTTAAGTTTTATTTCCTTATATGTCGTTACTAAGAGTCAGTACGTAAAAGAAAAAAATAAGTTTATAGCTAAATTTGGGAACCTAAACGTTGAAAGAGCTGCCTCTGCTAAACTACAAAGAATTAATAGAGAGATTTTGTCCAACACTTCAACCATTTAACTTTTTAAGCCATGTATGGTCGTAAAGTTAAACTAAGATTTTTTTTCCTTTTCTTAATTATTGTTACATTAAGTTTGACAGTATTTCTTATTCTAAAATCTTTGGAAGAAAATGTTATCTATTTTAAATCTCCATCTGAGGTAAAAATTTTATCTGAAAAGCAGCAGAAAAAGATTAGAATTGGAGGAATGGTAAAAACTGACTCGATTTCTATTATAAATAAAGAATTAAGTTTTGTTATCACAGACTTCAAAAGTGAAATTAACGTTGTTTATTCAGGATTAATACCTAATCTTTTTGAAGAAGGCAAAGGTGTTGTTGCAGAAGGATTTTTAAAAGACGAAAATTTTTTTTCGGCAACTAAAATTTTAGCTAAACATGATGAAAATTACATGCCTCCCGAAGTAAAGGCTGCTTTAGAGGAGAAATAAAATGTTAAGTTTAATTGGATATTATTCTTTAATTTTTGGCGTTGGAATTTCAATTCTAGTTATATTTTTTTCAATCAAAAATTTTAATGACACTCAAAATCTTGATATTAAAGTAATATCTTTAGTTTTCTTACAACTTTTATTCGTGATAATAAGTTTCTCAGGTTTAATTTTATCTTTTGTTAACTCTGATTTTAGTAATGAGACAGTTTTTAATCACTCCCACACAACTAAGCCTCTTTTTTATAAAATCTCTGGCACTTGGGGCAATCATGAAGGAAGTCTATTACTATGGCTGTTAGTTTTAACATTATTTATATTTGTTTTTTTGTTGAAATCAAAAAGTCAGCCAAACCATTATAGAATTTTAACTTTATTATTTCAGCAGATAATAATAATAGGTTTTTTTATTTTTCTGATACAAACTTCAAATCCTTTTAGTCACATTTTTCCGGTTCCAAAAGAGGGATTAGGTTTAAATCCTATATTGCAAGACCCCGCATTAGCAATTCACCCGCCAATTTTATATTTAGGGTATGTTGGAACCTCTATAATTTTTTCCTCTGCACTTGCAGCAGTTTGTTCAAATAATATTACAAAAATGTGGGCATCACACATAAAAAAATGGGTTTTAGTTTCTTGGATTTTTTTAACTTTAGGAATTTTACTTGGATCTATTTGGGCTTATTATGAATTAGGCTGGGGAGGTTTTTGGTTTTGGGATCCGGTGGAAAATGTATCTTTAATGCCATGGTTCGCACTAACAACATTATTACATTGCGTATTAGTTTTAGAAAAAAAACTAATTCTTACCTCGTGGGTTGTTGTTTTATCAATTGCAACTTTTACCTTAAGTATGTGCGGTACTTTTCTGGTCCGATCAGGTATTTTAAATTCTGTCCATACATTTGCCAATGATCCAGAAAGAGGTTTGTATATTCTAATATTTCTATTTATTTTGATATTCTTCTCTTTGTTTATCTTTTTAATTTTTCACAAAAGCGAAAACAATAACACCAAAACTTTCTATTTATTAAGCAAGGAAACATCAATTTTAGTTAATAATTGGTTTATGATGTATTTTTTATCTGTTGTTTTAATCGGAACAATTTATCCGATATTTTTAGAGGTAATTTCATC
>CABZPS010000012.1 GCA_902527635.1 uncultured Pelagibacteraceae bacterium
TGGTCTTAAATCGACTGAGATTAGTTCACAGGAACAACTTTTTTTAAGAAAATATAAACCATGGGGGATAATTTTATTTACTAGAAATATCAAGAATTTAAATCAAACCAAAAAACTAACTTCAAAAATAAGAAATATTTTCAATGATAAGAAATACCCTATAATGATTGATCAAGAGGGTGGTCGTGTAAGTAGGTTAGAAAATATTATTTCTTTTAAGAACTTGACCTCTGATTTTTTTGGAAAAAAATATGTTAAAAATAAAAAAGATTTTGATATCTACTTTAAAATTTTAATAGATAAAACGTCGTATTTATTAAATGAATTAGGAATAAACATCAATTCTGTTCCGGTATTAGATCTTAAAATTAGTGGCTCTAGTAAAATTATTGGAGACAGATCCTTTTCAAGAGATCCTAATATAGTCTCTAAAATTGGTGATATATGCATTCAATCTTACAAAGAAAATTCTATTGGCACTATTATTAAGCATATACCTGGTCATGGTCTTGCTAAAGTTGATAGTCATTTTTCTACTCCATATATTAATAAATCGTTTCAATATCTTTTAAAAAATGATTTTAAAGCTTTCAAAAATAAAAATTCCTTTTTTGCAATGACTGGCCATTTGATTTTTAATCAAATTGATAAAGACAATACAGTTACTCATTCTAGAAAAATGATTGATATTATTAGAAAAAAAATTGGTTTTAAAAATCTCTTGATTTCTGACGATTTATCAATGAAGAGCCTCAAAAAGGGTCTCAAAATAAATACAATTGATACTTTTAAAGCTGGTTGTAATTTAGCGTTACATTGCAATGGTAAATTAAAGGAAATGGAAATTGTTGGTAAAAACTCACCTCTAGTAAGTAAATTTATAATAAAAAAAACATCACAATTTTACAATATTTTAAGATAATATTGAAACATGTCTTTCAATGATTCTGAATTTTTTAACGTTCAAATTGAAAATTATAATGGACCATTAGATATTTTACTTGATCTTGCAAAAGGTCAAAAAGTAAATTTAGAAAAAATATCAATAACCAAATTGGCAGATCAATTCAATGATTATATTAAAAATGAAACAAATTTGAATTTAGAGACAGCTTCTGAATATTTGTTAATGGCAACATGGTTAGCTTACCTAAAATCAAAATTATTATTACCAAGCTCTCCGGAGGAAGAATTCAAACTTCAAGAAGTTGCCGAAAAATTAAAATTACAGCTTAAAAAATTAGAATTAATAAGATTATTGTCAGATCAAATGCTTAAGCGAAAACGTCTTGGAAAAGAGATTAGGTCAAGAGGCATGAGGGCTGGAATAAGACCAATTTATAATAGTGAATATAATATCAATTTATTTGATCTTCTAAAAACATACTCCTCTATTTTAATGACTAAAGATTTTCAAAAAATTAATATCCCAAGGCTTCCAGTTTTTACAACTGAAGACGGTATAAAAACTATTAGAAACTTTTTTGGTAAGCTTTTAGATTGGAAAAAATTAGATGATTTGATACCAAAAAACTTTAAAGATAAAAAAAAATTTAAAAGTACTGGGACTGCTGGAATTTTTTCTGGTTCATTAGAATTAGTAAAAGAAGGAAACTTAAAAATAAAACAAGATGATCTTTTTGAAGAGATTTATATAAAAGAAAGTAAATGATAAAAAAAAAGAAAAAAAATAATATAATTGATTTTCCTTCGAAATTATCAATTGTTGAAAAAGAAATTGAAGCAATAATTTTTGCCGCAGCTGAACCTTTAGATATAAGTACTATTGAAAGTAAAATTTCTAAAAAATCAGATGTAGAAAAAATTCTACAAAAATTGCAAAATGAATATAAAGATCGAGGAATAAATTTAGTCTGTATATCTAATAAATGGTCTTTTCGAACGTCAGCTAAATTGTCGAGTTTAATGATACAAGAAAAGACTGTTGAGAAAAAATTATCTAAAGCTGCAATAGAGACTTTATCAATTATTGTTTACCATCAACCTGTAACCCGTGCTGAAATTGAGGAAATTAGAGGTGTAGCATTTGGAACAAATACTATTGAAATATTGATGGAATTAGATTGGGTTAAACCCGGTGGAAGAAAAGATGTTCCTGGAAAACCAATTCAATATGTCACGACTGATAATTTTCTAAGTCATTTTAACTTGCAAAAATTATCTGATTTACCTACTGTTGATGAGTTAGGAGCCGCAGGATTAATTGATAGTGCTAATATAGATAATGCAATATTTGGTACAGGAAAATTTTACAAGGAAAAACAAGAAGAAAAAAAAGAGGACATTTACTCCAATATTGATGAAATGTTAAGTAGCACTCTTGATAAGGATGAGCAAAAGTAATTTGTCACTTTAAATTTTTAATAAAAAGGATATAAGTTACTAATGAGTATAGGAATTTGGCAAATAGCTATAGTAGTTATATTAGTTGTTTTACTATTTGGTCGTGGCAAAATATCTAGTTTGATGGGCGATGTAGCCAAGGGTATTAAAAGTTTCAAAAAAGGTATGGCATCTGACGTAACAGATGAGTCAGAACCTAAAAATATTTCTGACGATAATCAGGACAATAATAAATCTAACAACAAAGAATAAACCACATGCCTACAATTGGTTGGTTTGAAATTTTAATTGTAGTTGGTATTGCTATCGTTATCTTGGGACCAAAAGACTTTCCAATAATGCTTAAGAAGGTTGGCTCTTGGATTGGTACTGCTAAAAGATATGTCAATAATATTCAAAATGAAGTTTCTAACATCGATATTGATGAAAACGAGTTAAAAGAAAAAAAAGAAGAAAAGAAAAATGACTAACGATGATAAAGACACAGGTTTTATTAGTCATTTAGCCGAATTAAGAAAAAGGTTAATACACAGTTTCATATTTCTAATTATTTTTTTTGTAGGATGTTATTTTTTTGCTGAACATATATATGGTTTTTTAGTTGAACCTTATGCTAAAGCAGTCAAAGATGATGAGACAAGTAGAAGATTGATATTTACTGCTCTGCAAGAGACTTTTTTAACTTATCTGAAAGTTTCTTTTTTTACTGCTTTCTTTGTAACTTGTCCGTATATTTTAATGCAAATATGGAAATTTATTGCGCCAGGACTTTACAAGCATGAAAAAATTGCGATTTTACCTTATTTAGTTTTAACACCTGTATTATTTTTTTTAGGAGGTTTGCTTGTATATTATCTGATAATGCCTCTAGCAATTAAATTTTTTCTTTCATTTGAAAGCTCAGGTATTTCTACCAATTTACCAATCCAATTAGAGGCTAAAGTGAACGAATATCTATCTTTAGTTATGAAATTAATTTTTGCATTTGGAATAAGTTTTCAGCTTCCAGTTGTTTTAAGTTTGTTAGCAAGAGTGGGATTAGTTGATTCAGTTTTTTTAAAAAAAAGAAGAAAATATGTTGTTGTAATTATATTTGCAGCTGCTGCATTATTAACACCACCTGATCCAATAACTCAAATTGGATTAGCGATACCTTTACTAATTTTATATGAATTATCAATTTTTTCAGTAAGGTTTATTGAAAATAAAAATTTAGAAAAATCTGATGCACAATCTTAAAGAGATTAGAAAAGATTTTAATAATTTTAAAAAGTCTTTAGAAAAAAGATCTATTGAAATAGATATTTCAAATTTAGAAAAATTAGATAAAAAAAATAGAGAATTAATTAAAAAAAAAGAATCTTTAGAGCAAAAAAAAAAAGAAATATCTAAATCTAAAGATAAATCATTGTTTGAAAAATCCAAAAAATTATCTAAAGAGATTGACAACATTACAGAAGAACAAAAAAAAATTAAAATAGAGTTGGAAAGTATTTTATCAAATATTCCGAACATTCCGCACAAAGATGTTCCAACTGGTAAGGATGAAAATGACAACATTGAAGTCATGATATCTGGAACAATCCCAAATTTTGATTTTAACGTTAAAAGTCATTATGAATTAGGTGAAGATCTTGGTATGCTCGATTTTGAATTAGCATCAAAAACCACTGGATCAAGATTTGTTTTTGTAAGAGATAAACTAGCCTTATTGGAAAGAGCATTATCAAATTTCATGTTAGATACTCATGTGACTAAAAATGGTTATAGTGAAATATCACCACCATTATTAGCTTCAGAAAGTACTATGTATGGTACCGGACAATTACCTAAATTCGAGAATGATCAATTTGAAGTTAAAATCGAGGAGGGAAATGAAAGAAAATTTCTTATTCCAACAGCTGAAGTCATTTTAACAAATATAGTTAAAGATAAAATTATAAATCAAAAAGATTTACCAATGAGATTTGTTGCTTCAACACCCTGTTTTAGAAAAGAGGCGGGTAGTTACGGCAAGGATACTAAAGGTATGATAAGACAACATCAATTTTATAAAGTTGAACTTGTTAGTATTGTAGAGCAAGAAAATTGTCTAAAGGAACTTGAAAGAATGACTAACTGTGCGACTAATATTTTAGATCTTCTTGAATTACCTTATCGAAAAGTTATCCTTTGTAGCGGTGATATGGGATTTAGTGCAGAAAAAACTTATGATTTAGAGGTATGGTTACCATCAGAAAATAGATATCGCGAAATATCTTCCTGTTCTTCGTGTTCAACATTCCAAGCGAGTAGAATGAAAGCAAGGTATAAAACTCAAAGCAAAGATACAAAGCATCTCGGTACATTAAATGGTAGTGGTCTAGCAATAGGAAGAACTTTGATCGCAATTTTAGAAAACTACCAGCAAAAAGACGGCTCTATTCTAATCCCAAAAGTATTACGTTCCTATATGAATAATTTAGAAAAAATTTCATCCAAATAAAGTTGTTTTAATTCTTTAGATAGTATAAATATTCATTTTAAATTAGGAGTTTTATGGATAGTTCAGGATTTGGTCAGTTTATACCGTTAATATTAATTTTTGTTATATTTTATTTTTTCCTTATTAGACCTCAACAAAAGAAAGTAAAAGAACACAGAACTATGGTCGAAAATTTAAAAAAAGGTGACAAAGTAGTTACATCAGGAGGTATAACTGGGATTATTACCAGGGTAGTGGATAATGACAAAGTTGAAGTGGAAATTGCTGAAAATGTAACCGTAGAAGTAATTAGAGGTACGGGAATTCAAAGTTTAATGAATTCACAAGATACAAAGAAATAGATCTAATTTATAAAGTGTTATATTTCTCGAAATTAAAGATTACTTTCATAACATTAATATCATTATTTTTTATATTAATTGCATCATCAAATTTATTTAAATTTGAAAATATTCTTTTAAAAAAAAATATTAATCTTGGTTTAGATCTTCAAGGTGGTTCATATCTTTTATTAGAAATTGATAATAAACCAGTTATTAATCAAAAACTTCAAAATTTAACAATCACTTTAAAGAGTTATTTTAAAGGAAAGAATATAAAGTTAGTCAATTTTAAACTTCAAGAAGATAAAATTTTATTTAATGTTAATGAAGATGATAAGCAGAAAGTATTGGATATCTTTAATGATGAAAAAAGTGAGATCAATCCTTACTATCCAAGATTTAAGTCTCATCAGTTAGAAATAAATGAAGTAAATAGTTCTCTTGTAGTAAACTTTTCAAAACAAGGATTAGTAAAACTCAAAACATCTTCTCAAGAACAAGCTCTTGAAATAGTAAGAAGGAGGATAGACGAAATCGGAACAAATGAACCAAATATTCTTAAAAGAGGTAATGATAGGGTATTAGTTGAGCTTCCAGGACTTGATGATCCTATGAGAATTAAATCATTACTTGGTAAAACTGCAAATTTAACTTTTAGGTTTGTATCTAATAATGATGAGGACACTTTTGGTAATGAACGTCTGAATTATGAAGATGAGGAAGGATCAGAATTCGTTAGTAAAAGGATAATACTTAGCGGTGATAATTTACTTGATGCTCAACCAAGAATGGATAGTGAGTCAAATGAAACAGTTGTAACATTTACCTTAGATAGAGTAGGTGCAAAAAGATTTGGTAAGGCTACTTCTACAGGTATAGGTAGACAGCTAGCAATCATTTTAGATGGAAAAATTATTAGCGCTCCAGTAATTAGAGATACAATTGCAAGTGGTTCAGGGCAAATAAGCGGAGGATTTACATTTCAATCTGCCACTGATCTAGCACTATTGTTAAGATCTGGAGCATTGCCAGCCCCTTTAAGTATTATAGAGGAAAGAACTGTAGGTCCTGGTTTGGGTCAGGACTCCATTGATGCTGGTATAATAGCTTTAATATTAGGTTTTGTTTTAGTTATCGTCTTCATAGTTGTTAAATATAAGATTTTTGGAATAATCACTAATATAGCCTTGATTATTAACTTACTCCTTTTAGTAGGTGTTCTTACACTATTTGAGGCAACTTTAACATTACCAGGTATAGCAGGTATAATTTTAACCGTAGGAATGGCTGTAGATGCGAATGTATTAATTTTTGAGCGAATAAAAGAAGAGCTAAAAAACGAAAAAAATAATTTAATAGCATTTGACAGTGGTTACACTAAATCAAAAACTGCAATCCTTGATGCAAATATTACTACTTTATTAGCAGCAATTATATTATTTTTTATGGGCTCGGGCCCGATTAAAGGATTCTCTATAACTTTAGGTGTTGGTATTTTCACAACTCTTTTTTCTGTGTATTTCATCGCAAGACTTTTAACTGTTTTATATATTTCAAAAAATAAAGAAAAAGAGATGGCGATATAAATGATAGCTTTTAATAAATATTATAATCAATTCAATATTCTATCAGTTTCACTGGTAATCATTTCATTATTATTTTTAATATTCAAAGGTTTAAATTTCGGAATTGATTTTAAAGGTGGTACTTTAATTGAACTTAGGTCATCAGACTCAAAGGTAAATGTATCTTCATTAAGAGATAAATTTAATCAAATGAACTTAGGTGATATTTCAGTAAAAAGATTTGGCAACGATACTGATTATTTAATAAAATTTGAAAACAAAGATAGTAAGAAAAATATTATTGAAGAAATTAAAAAAGATTTAATTGGTTCGTTTGGAAATAATATAGACTTTAGAAGAGTAGAAAATGTTGGTCCTAAGGTAAGTGCTGAATTATTAAAGTCAGGTATTATTGCCATTTCAGTAGCGCTAGCTCTAATGTTAATTTATATTTGGATAAGATTTGAATGGCAATTTAGTCTTGGTGCTATCTGTGCATTATTTCACGATGTAATTGTTACATTAGGTTTATTTTCATTATTAGGTTTGGAAATTAATTTATCAATTATAGCTGCTGTTTTAACTATTGTTGGTTATTCAATGAATGATACTGTGGTTATTTTTGATCGTGTTCGTGAGAATTTAAGAAAATATGCCGATATTAAGATATTTGAATTGACTAACATTTCAATCAATGAAACTTTATCGAGAACATTAATAACTTCAATAACCACACTTTTAGCATTAGTTTCAATTTTTATTTTTGGTGGAGAAATTTTAAAAGGTTTCTCATTGGCAATGATTTTTGGTGTTATTTTTGGAACTTATTCATCAATTTATATTGCTAATACAATTCTCGTCAGACTAAATGTTTCTCAAAAAACTATTTTAAAAGATGAAGAAAAAAATTAATACAAATTTTGCGCTATAACCATAGTAAATAGCATAGGTATTGACAGCAAAGTATTTGTTCTTGATGTTAACATAGCTATTCTTGCAGATTTAGTTTTAATTTCTTGTTCACATTCAACCATACCTAATGCTCTTTTCTGATTCGGCCATATTATAAACCACACATTAAAAGCCATAATAACCCCTAGCCACATTCCAATCCCAATAACTGTATGTTTTGGAATACCAGAGGAAATGCTTAATGTCATTGCATCATACAAATAACCATTCAAAAGGGCTAAAATAGATCCAGATAAAATAGTAAGAAGAGCAGCCCAACGAAAATAAAATAGGGCAGCTGGGGCAATAACTTTACTTATAGCAGGTTTTTGTTCATCTGGAATTTGTGACATATTGGGGATTTGAACAAAATTAAAGTACCATAATAAACCAATCCACATAATTGCAACACTTACGTGTAAAAATCTGCATATAGAACTCCAGAACAGAGCATCAAAAACAAAACCTCCATTAAAAAAAAATAAAACTAAAAATAATAATATTGTTAAAGCAAAAGAAAAATGGATAGTTTTTGATAATGATGATAATATTTTAATCATATAATTAAATTTTATTTAAATTAATAATTAATTATATTATAAATAATATATTTTTCAAACTGAGTTAAATAATATGGAATTCACATTACCAAATCTAGATTACGCCAACAATGCATTATCTCCTATCATGTCAGAAGAAACATTAGACTTACATCATGGCAAACATCATCAAACCTACATCACAAATTTAAATAACTTTATAAAAGACACAGATATGGCAAATAAGTCATTAGAGGATATAATATTGGCAAGCTCAAAAGATAATTCAAAATCGGGAATATTTAATAATGCTAGTCAACATTGGAATCATAATCTATTTTGGAAATGTATGAAACCTAAGGGAGGTGGAAATATGCCACCGAAATTAGAAAAAAGGTTAGTATCTGATTTTGGAAATATCGATAATTTTAAAAAAGATTTTAAGCAAGCAGGGATCACTCAATTTGGTTCTGGTTGGTGTTGGCTATCGATAAACAAAGGTAAACTTGTAGTAACAAAAACTGCTAATGCAGTTAACCCCTTAATTGACGGAATGAAACCAATTTTAGGCTGTGATGTATGGGAACACTCTTATTATATCGATTATAGAAATCGAAGACCTGAATATTTAGATAAATTTTTAGATAGTTTAGTTAATTGGGAATTTGTCGACTCTTTACTTGATTGATTGATTATTTATCTCTCCAAATTTTCTAGCATGTATAAAAGATTTTATACATTGAAAAGTAAAAAAAGAACTTGTCAACAACATCATAAGTTTTGAAATATCAGCCCAAGTATTTTCAAAAGCATTACCAGTTATTAATGACCTTAAAAAATCTAGACCTCCAAAAAAAATAATTAGTCCAAA
Organism: uncultured Pelagibacteraceae bacterium; assembly: GCA_902527635.1. Lineage (GTDB taxonomy): Bacteria > Pseudomonadota > Alphaproteobacteria > Pelagibacterales > Pelagibacteraceae > Pelagibacter. The sequence goes on from CABZPS010000012.1 coordinate 9,099, forward strand.
AAGGACTACTATATGCATAAATATTTTTTTTTTAGCTGCAAATCTAATTGCCAAGTATGAAAAAATTAAAATTGGAAGACCCAAAAAAGATGGAATATAAGAAGTAAATGATTCAGATTTACTTATTAGACTGACTATAATTCCCCAAAAAACTAAAAATAATCCATAATAAATTGAAAGATTTTCCATAGACAATCCCATAACCTTAAAATTTTTGTTTGTTTGGTCTATATCATTATCCATTTTAGCATTTATAATTAATTTAGTTAATAAGTAAAGGTTTAAGGAATTTTCCAGTATAACTCTGATCTATTTTACAAATGTCCTCTGGTTTTCCCTCTGCAATAATTTTTCCACCCTTAACACCTCCCTCAGGACCCATATCAACTATATAATCTGCTGTTTTTATAACATCAAGATTATGTTCAATTACTACAACAGTATTTCCAAGAGCAACAAATGTATGCAAAATTTCCAATAATTTTTTTATGTCATGTTGATGCAAACCAGTAGTTGGTTCATCAAGTATATACATTGTCCGTCCAGTAGATCTTTTCGATAATTCCTTAGCAAGTTTTATTCTTTGTGCTTCTCCACCAGAGAGTGTAGTGGCTTGTTGTCCGATTTTTATATAACCTAATCCAACTTTTTTTAGAGTAAGTAATTTAGTCTTGATATTTGTTATATTTTCGAAATATTCACAACCTTCATCAACCGTCATATTTAATACATCAGCAATACTTTTATCTTTAAATTTTATTTCTAAAGTCTCACGATTATATCTTGTGCCTTTACATTCATCACATTGGATATAAACATCAGGCAGAAAGTGCATTTCATACGTAATGACTCCGTCACCTTCACACGCCTCACATCTTCCACCTTTAACATTAAAAGAAAATCTACCAGGTTTGTAACCTCTTGATTTAGATTCAGGTAATGATGTAAACCAATCTCTAATTGGTCCAAATGCACCAGTGTATGTTGCTGGGTTTGATCTTGGAGTACGACCAATAGGTGATTGATCAATATCAATGACTTTATCTATTAATTCTGTTCCTTTAAAATTTCTAAATGGCTTTGGGATTTTTCTGGATTTATTATTATTTAAAGTTAGATTCAGTGCATTATAAAGCGTTTGTAAAACTAATGTTGACTTTCCACTTCCAGATACTCCAGTTACACATGTTAAACTTCCTAAAGGTATCTTTAAATTTACGTTATCTAAATTATTCCCTGTAGCACCAGTAATTTCTAAAAATCTTCCATTCTTAGCCAATCTTCTTTTTGGTGGAACTATAATTTTAAATTTATTTGATAAATATTTTCCAGTGATACTATCTTTGTTCTGACCAATTTCTTTAAATGTGCCTTGCGCTACAACTTGTCCGCCATTATTACCAGCTTCGGGTCCTAGATCAATGATGTGATCGGCGTTCTCCATTGTCTCTGTATCATGTTCAACAACAATAACAGTATTTCCTAAATCTCTTAATCGTTTTAAAGCATTAATTAATTTTACATTATCTTTTTGATGAAGACCTATAGAAGGTTCGTCTAAAACATATAGGACACCTGTTAAACCCGATCCTATTTGTGAAGCAAGCCTTATCCTTTGAGACTCACCACCTGATAAAGTTCCTGACTCTCTTGATAGAGTTAAGTAATCAAGTCCAACATTTAATAAAAAATCTAATCTTTCATTTATTTCTTTTAAAATATGTTCAGCAATTTTAAATTGTTTTTTATTAAGATTGGTTTGAAGTTCTTTAAACCATTTTGAGGCTTCTAAAATTGATTTCTCAGTTACTTCACTAATATGTAAACCATCTATTTTTACACATAGAGCCTCATCTTTGAGTCTATGACCATTACATCTTTCACATTTAGTATCTGATTGATATTGGGATATTTCCTCTCTTTTCCAATCACTATCAGTTTCTAAATAACGACGTTCAAGATTATTTATAACACCCTCAAAAGATTTTTTATGTGAATATTTTTCGTATCCATCATCGTAAGTAAATTTTATTTCTTCATCATCAGAACCATAAAGTATTATATCTTTTATTTTTTTCGGTAATTTATTCCATCTTTCATTGAGAGAAAAATTGTAGTGTTTTGCTAGAGAAGATAGTGTTTGGGCATAATATAAGGTTGTAGTTTTAGCCCATGGTTCGATTGCACCATCAATAATAGATTTTTTTTCATTTGGTATAACTAGGTTAGGGTCTACATTAAGTTTTATACCTATACCTTCACATTCTTCACAGGCACCAAACGGACTATTAAAAGAAAATAATCTTGGTTCAATTTCCTCAATAGTAAATCCACTTTCTGGACAAGCAAATTTAGTTGAAAAGATTAATCTCTCTAATTTTCTAAACTTTTTGGGTAGTGTTTCGTTTTCATATTCAACAAAAACCAAACCATTTGCTAAATTTATCGATGTTTCAATTCCCTCTGCTAACCGATTTCCTAAAGATGAGTTTATTATAATCCTATCAACTAAGACATATATATCGTGCTTTATCTTTTTATTAAGTTCAGGAACATTATCTATATCATAAAGTTTATCATCTATTTTAATTTTTCTAAATCCACGCTTTTTAAAGCCCAAAATTTCTTTTTTGTATTCACCTTTACGTCCTCTTACTACTGGAGCAAACAAATAAATTGTTGATTTTTTTGGTAATTCTTTAATTTTATCCACAATTTGAGAAATTGTTTGAGAAACTATTGGTTTACCGGTGAAAGGTGAATAGGGAATTCCTGCTCTTGCATAAAGAACTCTCATATAATCATAAATTTCAGTAACTGTTGCGACAGTAGATCTAGGATTTTTTGAGGTATTCTTTTGCTCAATTGAAATAGCAGGACTCAAACCTTCAATTAAATCAACATTAGGTTTTTTCATTTTGTCTAAGAATTGACGTGCATAAGCCGATAAACTTTCAACGTACCTTCTTTGACCTTCTGCATAAACTGTATCGAATGCTAGCGAAGATTTTCCGGAGCCAGATAGACCTGTTATAACTACAAATTTGTCTTTAGGTATTTCTAATGAAATATTTTTTAAATTGTGCTCTTTAGCCCCCTTAATAAGTATCTTTTTCATCATAATTCTTATTGCTTTGAATTAATAAAATTAATATTCAGAGTAATTTGTGATATAAATCTAATTGATTAATAATACAAATATTAAAATATTATGGCTGGAAGTTTAAATAAAGTACTTTTAATTGGTCGTTTGGGCGCAGATCCTGAAATTAAGCAAATGGTAAATGGAAAAAATGTTGCAAGGCTTAGTCTTGCTACAAGTCAATCATGGAAAGACAAAAATTCTGGAGAGAAAAAAGAAAAAACAGAATGGCACCGTGTGGTTGTATTTAATGAGGGTCTCGTAAATGTTGTTCAACAATATTTAAAAAAAGGAGCTCAAATTTACGTTGAAGGACAACTATCAACTAGAAAATGGAAAGATGAACAATCAGGACAAGATAAATTTTCTACTGAAATAATTATTCAAGGATATAATTCTTCGCTTACAATGTTAGGTGGAGGTAATTCAGGTGGAAGTATTGCAAATGATAGTAATAAATCATTGAACAATAATGATGATATGTCTCAAATTTCAAATGAAATGGATGATGAAATTCCATTTTAGAGATTATGCAAAATCCAGAAAATCGAAACGATAATAACATCAAACTAATTTCTATGCATGACGAGATGAGTTCGTCTTATTTATCTTATGCAATGAGTGTAATTGTTAGTCGTGCATTGCCAGATATAAGAGATGGATTAAAACCAGTTCATAGAAGAATTTTATACGCTATGTATAAAGGTGGATATGATTGGTCAAAACAATACAGAAAATCAGCAAGAATAGTTGGGGACGTAATAGGTAAATACCATCCACATGGAGATCAATCCGTTTATGATGCTTTAGTACGTATGGTACAGGATTTTTCAATGAGTTTACCTCTTGTTGATGGACAGGGAAATTTTGGTTCAATTGATGGTGATCCAGCTGCTGCGATGAGATATACAGAAACTAGATTATCAAAAGTTTCACAATATTTAACTGATGACATAGAAAAAAACACAATTTCATTTAAAAATAATTACGACGATACTGAAAAAGAACCGACGGTTTTACCTGCTCAATTTCCAAACTTATTGGTAAATGGTGCTGGTGGAATTGCTGTTGGCATGGCTACCAGCATTCCTCCACATAATTTAGGTGAAATTATTAATGGCACCTTAGCTTTAATTGAAAATAAAGATATTAAGATTAAGGATCTAATGAAGCATATACCTGGTCCTGATTTTCCAACTGGTGGAGTGATTATAGGCAAAGATATGATTAAACAAGGTTACAACAAAGGAAGAGGCTCATTTAAAATCAGAGGTGAAATTTCGATTGAAAGTTTAAAAAATGGTAGAGAAAGATTGGTTATTACATCAATACCTTATCAAGTTAATAAATCTGTTTTGAATGAGAGAATTGTACAGTTAGTAAGAGAAAAAAAGATTGAGGGTATTAGAGATATAAGAGATGAATCCAATCGAGAAGGAATTAGAGTTTCGATAGACTTAAGAAGTGGTGTAGAGCCCGAAACAATTAAAAGACAACTTTATAAGAATACACAAATCGAAAGTTCATTTGGATTTAATACTCTTGCAATAGTTGATGGCAAACCAGAAACATGTAATTTAAAAGATTTTTTATCAAAATTTTTAATATTTAGAGAAGACGTTGTAATAAAAAAAACAAAATTTGATTTACAAAAAGCAGAAGAAAGAGCAAATATCTTAATTGGTTTATCAGTATCAGTTGATAATTTAGATAAAGTTATAAAGATAATAAGATCGTCAAAAAATCCTGATGATGCAAAAAAAATTCTTTTACAAATTAAATGGAAAACAGTTGGCTCAAAAAAATTAATTTCACTTTTAGAAAAGAATAAGTCAAAAAATTTTTATACTTTATCAAATTCTCAAGTAAGTGCTATATTAGAATTAAGATTACAAAAACTAACTGCGCTAGGAATCAACGAGATTGAAATTGAAATTAAAAAATTAGCTGAATTAATTACGAAATATAAAAAAATAATTTCATCCAAAAAAGAATTGTTAAAAGTTATTAGTGAAGAACTAAAAGATATTAAAGAAAAGTACTCATCTCCTCGAAGAACTAAAATAATTGATGCTGTTTTAAATTACGATATTGAAGAAACTATTCAAAAACAATCAGTTCTAATTACAGTCACATTACAAGGTTATATTAAGCGCGGATCTTTGAATAGTGTAAAAACACAAAAAAGAGGTGGTAAAGGAAAAACTGGTATGACTACAAGAAATGAGGACTCAGTAGTTCAAACCTTATCAGTAAATACACATACTTCAGTTTTATTCTTTTCTACTGAAGGGCTAGTTTATAGGTTAAAGGCCTGGAAAATACCTGAGGGTTCATCAATTTCTAAAGGAAAATCATTATTTAATATTCTTCCACTTAAAAATCATCAGTCTATAAGTTCAATAATGCCTTTTCCTGACAATGAGTCAGAATTAAAGAATTATCAAATTATTTTTGCAACTGCACAAGGTAAAATTAGAAAAAATAGTTTAGAAGATTTCTCCTCAATAAATACCTCAGGAAAAATTGCAATGAAATTAGATAATAATGATAAAATTGTTGGAGTAAAAATTTGCAAGGATGATCAAGATATTATTTTAAGTACAAAATTAGGAAAATGTATTCGTTTTGAATCGAAGAAATTAAGAGTTTTTAAAGGCAGATCATCAAAAGGTATTAAAGGAATAGTATTATCCCCTCATGATCAAATTGTTTCACTTTCAATTATAGATAATGATAAGTTCAAAAAAAATGGAAAAAAATCTAAAGATGAACAATCAGAACAAAGAGCGAGAGAAAAGTTTATTTTATCAATTACTGAAAATGGGTTTGGTAAAAAAACGAGCCACATAGAGTATAGAGTAACTAATAGGGGTGGAAAAGGCATAATAGGAATAATAAATTCACCGAGAAACGGAAATATTTCATCTTCTTTTCCTGTAAATGAAGGTGATGAGATACTTATTTCCACTAACAAAGGTAGAGTAATTCGTGTAGCAGTTAAAGAAATTAGAACAGCAGGAAGAAATACTCAGGGTGTGAGAATTATTAAGTTATCTGGTGAAGAAAAAGTTGTTTCAGCAGATAAAATTGATGATAATTTGGTTTAATGAATAAAGTTGCTATTTATCCTGGAACATTTGATCCTATTACGTTTGGTCACATAGATGTTATAAAAAAAGGATTAAAACTTTTTGATAAAATTATTGTTGCTGTTTCAAATGTAGATAACAAAAATTATTTATTTGACTCAGAAGAAAGAATTGAAATTGTTAAAAATGCTTTATTTTATGATTTAAAATTTAGCAAAAAAAAGATTATTGTAATTTCTTTTAGTTCTTTAACCACAGATTTATGTAAAAAATATAAGTCTAATATTATTTTAAGAGGATTAAGAGCTGTTTCTGATTTTGAATATGAATTCCAACTTGCAGGCATGAATAGAAAATTGAATAAAAATATTGAAACACTTTTTTTAATGTCTGACCTTGAAAATCAGATAATTTCATCGAGATTTGTAAAAGAAATAGTAAATTTAAAAGGTGATATTAAAAAATTTACTACTAGAAGCACGATAAAATTATTAAAAAGAAAATATGAATAAAATTTTTATTAATACATTAATTTTCTTTTTTTTTTCGTTAAACTATGTAATGTCACAGGAGAATATTATGATTTTGAAACTTAAAGATGGAGATGTTAAGATTGAATTATTTGCTGATGTAGCTCCAAATCATGTAAAAAGAATTAAAGATTTAGCAAATAGTGGTAAATACGATGGTGTAGTTTTCCATAGAGTTATAGATGGTTTCATGGCTCAAACAGGAGACGTAAAATTTGGTAATTCATCATCAAGTGATTTTAATTTGAAAATGGCTGGAATGGGTGGATCTGATTTACAAGATTTAAAACAAGAATTTAGTAATCTACCACATGATAGAGGTACTTTATCTATGGCTAGATCTTCCGATCCAAATAGTGCTAATAGTCAGTTTTTTATATGCTTTAAACCTGCCCCTTTTTTGGACAAACAATATACAGTCTTTGGAAAAGTAATTGAAGGTATGGAATTTGTTGATAAGATTAAACGTGGTGACGAAAACAATAATGGAGCTGTCACAAATCCAGATAAGATAATAAGTTTCAAATCTCTATAACAAATTAATGGCATTAAATAATTTTGCCTTTAAATTATTAAGTAAAGACAATTACGCAAGAACTGGAATTATACAGACACATAGAGGTGAAATTAAAACTCCAGCTTTTATGCCGGTTGGTACACAAGGAACAGTAAAAGCTTGCACCATTAACGATATTAAAAAAACTGGTTCAGATATAATTTTAGCAAATACATATCATTTAATGATCCGACCTGGTGTTGAGCGTATTCAAAATGCAGGGGGATTACACAAGTTTATGAATTGTGATTTACCAATACTTACTGACTCAGGTGGTTTCCAAGTAATGTCTCTTTCTAAACTCAATAAAATAGATAGAGAAAAGGGAGCAATTTTTAACTCTCATGTCGATGGTAAAAAATTTTATTTGAGTCCTGAAGAAAGTATTAAAATTCAACTTGGTTTAAATTCAGATATTGTAATGATTATGGATGAGTGTCCAAAAAAAACCAATGACTACAAACTAATTAAAAAATCTATGGAACTTTCATTATATTGGGCTGGCAGGTCAAAAAAAGCATTTGGTAAAAACCCTCACAAGGCTTTATTTGGAATAGTGCAGGGAGGTTTATTTAAAGATTTAAGGCTCTTATCCTTAAAAGGTTTATTAGATTTGGATTTCGATGGTTATGCTATTGGCGGACTAGCCGTTGGAGAGACACAAAAAGAAATGTTTAAGGTTTTAGATGACATAAAAGAGAATCTTCCTGAAAAAAAACCACATTATTTGATGGGGGTAGGGACACCATCTGATATTTTGGGAGCTGTAAAGAGAGGTATTGATATGTTTGATTGTGTAATGCCTACCAGATCGGGTAGAACAGGTTTAGCATTTACATGGAATGGTAGATTAAACATTAAAAATAATAAGTATCAAAATGACAATTCACCTCTTGATGAAAAATGTAAAAACTTAGATTTAAACAAATATTCTAAAAATTATTTAAATCATTTATTTAATACTAATGAAATTTTAGGATCGATGTTATTAACTCTAAATAATATCAATTTTTATCAAGAATTAATGAATGAAATTAGAAAAAATATTCAAAAAGGCACTTTTGATCAATTTCATGACAAATACATTGATAAGTTGTGAGAAAGAAACTATTTGTCTCATAAATTCTTATTTGAAATATTAAAATAAATATGTATATACGAAGTAATTTTGGGCCGTTAGCTCAGTTGGTAGAGCAATTCCCTTTTAAGGAATGGGTCGATGGTTCGAGTCCATCACGGCTCACCACATAACTACGTGATATTAAGTGGTGGGTAATCTAAAATGATCTCATTAGTCCACTCATTAATTTTTTTTATTCTATTTTCTGCAGAAGGATGTGTGCTCATAAATTCAGGAGGAGTTTGACCCTTATTATATTCTTTCATTCTTTCCCAAATTTTAGAAGTTTCTCTTATATCGTATCCTGATAGCGAAGAAAAAATCATACCTAGGTAATCAGCTTCACTCTCTTGTTTTCTATTAAAAGGATTCATTATTCCTAACTGAGATAGTAAGCCGACAGTATCCATTCCGGTTGTTCTATTAATATCAGATAATATTCCACCACTAGCAATATCAATAATTTTTGTGCTTACATTTAATAAAGTACCTCTACTAGCTCTCTCAACAGAATGTTTTGCTACAGCGTGCGCAATTTCATGCCCCATAACTGCCGCTAGTCCGTTTGTATTTTTAGTTACGTCTAATATTCCAGTATAAACAGCAATTTTTCCCCCTGGCATACACCAAGCATTTCTAATTTTTTTATTTTCAATTAAAATATATTCCCATTTGAAATATTTTGTAGGATCATCTAACTTAGCTTTATAAAAATACTCACCAATAGAATCCTCCATTCTTTTTCCAATATCTTTAATCAAATTTAGGGTTTTTATATCTTTACTTAATTTTTCTTTTTTTTTAACTTTTTCATATATTTTCTCAGCTTGAGCATTTAGTTTTGCTTCAGGGATAATTCTTAATTGTTTTCTCTCGGTAATAGGTGCAGATGTACAAGAATTAAGTATAAAACTACAGCAGCCACAACCCATATATGATAAAAATTTTCTTCTATTCATTTTTCTTCAACATTGATAATATATTTATGAATGAATCTAAATAACAAAATTTTATTAGTGTTATTTATTATTGCAATTGCTTTTGTGATTTATTCAAGTTTTAACTAATTTATGGAAAAAAATAAAAAAAAAAGATCTTTAACCCTAGTTTTAAGGAATTATTTTATTACAGGGGTTGTTGTACTAATCCCTATTGGATTTACTTTATATTTAAGTAAAATTTTAATTGGAGTTTCATCTAAGATAATTCCAGAAAACATTAATCCAAATAGCTATCTACCCTATGCGATACCTGGAATAGAAATTATAATTTCAGTAATTTTTATAACAATTGTTGGTGGCTTATCTTTATCTTTTTTAGGTAAAAGAATTTTAAAAATTATAGATGATCTATTTAAAAGAATCCCAGTCTTGCGAACTATTTATTCTGCAATAGTTCAAATGACAGAAACATTTTCTAATAAAGATGAAAATGGGAAAAAAAGTGTTGTTTTGATCGAATATCCAAGAAAAGGAGTATGGGCTGTTGGTTTCGCAACAAAAGAAAATAAAGGAGAGATGTCTGAAAAAACTAATAAAAAATTAATTAATGTTTTTGTTCCAACAACTCCAAATCCAACAAGTGGTTTTCTGCTTATGTTTCCAATCGACGAGGTTATTTATCTGAATATGACATTTGAAGAAGCATCTAAATTTATTGTTTCTGCAGGAACCTCGTCTGGTAAAAATTAGGCAATATCATTTATTATATCCGCTCGGTCGTATAATTTAATTAATGGTTTAAATTTCTTAATATCCTCTTTTTCATTTTCAATTCTTTTAATTTCTTTTTCAGCTAAAATAAAAAGGTTATGATTATGTATTGGATCTGCTAATTTAAAGTTTTTAATTCCACTTTGTTTAAATCCAAGAATATCTCCAAAACCTCTTAACCTCATATCTTCTTCTGATATTTCAAAACCATCATTAGAATTTTTTAATATATTGATTCTTTTTTTAGCGTTCTCGCTTAGATTTGACTTAAACATTAATATACATGAAGACTCCTTGTTACCTCTTCCTACTCTACCTCTAAGTTGATGTAATTGAGATAAACCAAATTTATTTGCATTTTCTATTATAATTACATTAGCATTAGGAAAATCTATACCAACTTCGATGATAGTAGTCGAAACTAAAATCTTAAATTCATTTCTTAAAAATTTATTTAAGATTTTCTCTTTTTCGTCAATAGTTGTCTTTCCATGGAGTAAATAAACTTCATTGGGAAATATTTTTTTTAAATATTCAGACTTCTTAACTGCTGATGAATGATCAATTTTTTTTGACTCTTCTATTAGAGGACATACCCAAAAAATTTGATTGCCAAGTTGGATTTTTTTTCTAATGAATTTTATTACATCCTCAATTTTGCTTTCAATTTTACTGTAAGTTTTTACAGGTTTTCTGATATTTGGCTTTTCTCGAATAATTGAAAGATCCATATCTCCATAAATAGTCATTGTTAAAGTACGTGGAATTGGTGTTGCTGTCATTAAAAGAACATCACAATCTTTTCCAGCTTTGTCAGACAATTTCTTTCTTTGACTAACCCCAAATTTATGTTGTTCATCAATTATTATTAATCCTAATTTATTAAATTTTACTTTTTTTTGAAATAAAGCATGTGTACCGAAAATAATATCAATCTCTTTTTTTAGAAGTTTATTTAAAATATTTTTTTTATCACTATAAGAGGATTTTCCTGAGATTAATTCAATTTTGATATTTTTTGGAAATATTCTTTTTGCTAATAAATAATGTTGTCTAGCTAAAATTTCGGTAGGAGCCATTACTGCTACTTGAAAATTAGAATTGATAGTATTGTATGCAGATAACAAAGATACTATTGTTTTACCACTACCAACATCACCTTGAAGCAATCTGAACATCTTGTTTTCAGAGCATAAATCATTATTAATCTCATTCAATGTTTTAATTTGATCATTAGTTAATGAAAAATCTAACTTGGATATTATTTCATTTTGTCTTTTAACATTAAATTTTTTTTTTGTTTTTTTAATCTTTTTGATTTTTCTTCTTATTTCTGAATTTACTAGAAAAGTCGAAAAAATTTCATCATAAGCTAGTCTTTGATAAAAATTTTCTTTAAATTTACCAATATTTTCTGGCTCATGTAACTTTTTAATTGAGTCGTTCCAACTAATATTACCAAATTTTTTTAATATCTCTCTTGAATGCCATTCATCAATTTTAGGTAAATTTTTAATAATTTGTAATATTATTTTATTATAAACTTTATCACTGATACCATCTGTTAATGAATAACTATTATGTTTTTGTTTTATAATAGACGAGTCTTCAGAAACATATTTTGGATTTGTTAATTGATATTTGTTTTTAAAGTGTTTAATTTTACCACTGATTGTTACTTCTTTTCCAATAGGTAATATCTTTTTTATATATCCCTCATAGCTATTAAAAAAAACACAATCTATTTCACCAGTTTCATCTTTACATAAAACTCGATTTGGTAAGTTCCTTACTCTAGGAAATGAGTATTTTTGAGGGATTATAGTTATAGTTTGTACTTCATCTATTTTTAAATCTTTAATTTTTGATGATAAACTTCGATCTGTATAGGACTTTGGTAATTTCCATAGTAGATCAAAAATACTATTAACTTTTTTCCTTTTTAATAAATTTGATGTTTTAATCCCAACACCTTTTAGAGATTTTAAGTCAGATAATAAATATTTATAATTTCTTTTAATATCCATAAACTAATATTATATTCCTATTATGACCACTGATATAGAACAAATAAAAAAAAAAATAATTTACAGGTCAAATTATCGTGGCACCAAAGAAATGGATAAACTATTAGGAGCTTTCACCAATAAATACTTGAATGAATTAGATTTTAGCGACTTAAATGAATTATTAAAGCTCTTAGAAGTAGATGATAACAATCTTTACAATTTTTATAATGGTTTAAAAACCGATGTAGAATTTGAGAATAATAAAATTAACAACTTATTTAAAAATTTTGAATATTAATAATTTTGATGGCGGAGAGACTGGGATTCGAACCCAGGAAAGAGTTGCCCCTTTGCCGGTTTTCAAGACCGGTGCTTTCAACCACTCAGCCATCTCTCCTTGTAAAAGCTTTTATAATTAAAAATATTTAATTCAACAATAAAATAGTCTAATTAGTCTTGATATTTTGTTCATTTAATTAGTATGAAAAATAATTTTAATAAAGGTTTAATTTTAACTTCACTGGGTTCATTTTGGTGGGGATTTATTGGAGTTATATATTTTGAGTCAGTATCTTTTATTGGTCATACTGAGTTAGTTGTACATAGATGTTTATGGACTGCGATCATGTTACTTTTTACGACTACTTTTTTATCTAAATGGCAAATGTTTCTAAAAGAAATAAAAGATAAAAAAAAATTAATCGCACTATTTGTATCTGGTTTTCTAATTTTTGTTAATTGGTCTATATGGATTTATGCCGTAGCTTCCGAAAGAATTATAGATGCAAGTTTTGGATATTTTATTATGCCAATACTAAGTGTTCTTTTAGGATATATTTTTTTTAAAGAAAAACTTAATAAAAAAAGAATTTTTTCAATTCTTTTAGTTTTAGTATCAATTATGATATTAATTTTATTTAATCTTAAATCTTTACCTTGGGTTGGTCTAGTCGTAGCTTTTAGTTGGGCATTTTACAACTTAGTAAGAAAAAAAATTAAAATAGATACTGACATTGGATTATTAATTGAAAGCTTGTATATTTTTCCATTTGCTCTTGTTGCATTTTATATTATTGCAGATTACAATTTTAATGATTTTAATTTGGATAACCCAGGACTAAGTCTTTATTTGCTTTTAGCTGGACCAATGACAGTGATTCCCCTGTTCCTTTATGTAAGAGGCGTTGAATTAATTGGTTTAGGTCCGACTGGAATGATATTTTACATTACGCCAACTTTACAGTTCATTTTAGGTTATTTTTATTATGGGGAGGATTTTTCATTAGTGAAATTTCTAAGTTTTATTATTATTTGGATTGCTGTAATTATATATTTAAACGATTTATATGAACAAAATTAAAATTTTTTTTTTTATTGTATTTTTTTTTCATTCTAATTCCCTTGCTAATGAAATTGAAAACTTTGAAAATTGGAAAAAAAATTTTAAACAAATAGCTTTAGCCAATAATATTTCTGAACAAACTTTTGATCTTGTAATGACTGATGCTAAGTTTTTATCCAATGTAATAAAATATGATAGATATCAGCCTGAATTTTATGAGGATACTAAGACTTATATTTCAAAAAGAGTATCTTCTAAAAAATTGAGAAAAGGTGTTGACTTTTACTCAAACAATAAAGAGTTGATTAATGTTATTGAAAATATGTTTGAAGTTGAAAAAGAACTTTTGTTATCATTAATGGGAATAGAAACAAATTATGGAACTTATGTTGGTAAAATGGATATTATTTCTTCACTGGCCACATTGAGTTACGATAAAAGAAGATCAGAGTTTTTTACTAAAGAACTTTTAATTTTACTTAAGTTAATAGATGAAAATCAAATAGATTATAAATCTTTGTATGGTTCATGGGCAGGTGCATTTGGTTTTTTTCAGTTTATGCCCTCAACTATAAAAAATCATGCTATTGATTTTAATACTGATAATCATATAAATCTAAAAAATTCTCATGATGCTTACGCGTCTGCAGCAAACTATCTAAAAAAGATTGGTTGGAAAAAAAATTCACCTTGCTTTTACCGAATAGACCTAAAAAAAAATACACCAAAAAAATATTTAAATGTGTCTGCTAAAAAACTCCATAATAAAAAAAGATTAAGTTTTTTTAAAAGATATATAGAAAATTATGATGAATTAAGTTTTTTAAAATCTAACTATAATGTTGCAATAATTACTCCTGACAAAAATATTATACCAGGGGCAGATACTTTAAATCCTGCTTTTATTGTATTTGATAATTATGAAATAATTCTTCAATGGAATAGATCTTTAAGATTCGCTTTAGCCGTTTGTACTTTAAAAGATAAATTTAAAAATGAATTATAAAATTTTACTTATATTATTCTCTTATATTTTGATAGGTTGTGCTCAAGTCCCCAAAGAGTTAGATAAAACTGAGATAAAATTAGAAAAAAAATACTCTAATAGCGGATTTGCTCTAATTTTTGACGAAAGTTTAAATAAAATGAAAAAATTAGATGACAGATCATTAATGATTTTTCACAAATCGCTAAAAAGAAAATCAACTGTCAAGATTACAAATCCAAAAAATGGTAAGTCTCTGATTGCAGAAGTGAAATCTAATAATCAAAAATTTTCAGATTTTTATAATTCTGTTATATCTAAAAGAATTGCTGAAGATTTGGATCTTGATTTTAATGAACCACTACTGGAAATAACATTAGTCTCAAAAAATTCTGCTTTTATTGCAAAAAAAAGCAAAACATTTGAAGAAGAAAAAAAAGTTGCTGAAAAAGCACCTGTTGACGGTATTCAAATAAAAGATCTAAATTCAACACCTAAAAAGAAAAAGAAAAATACAAAGCTTAAATTTTCCTATTCAATAAAACTTGCTGAATTTTATTATAAAAGTTCAGCTAAGACAATGATTTCACGAATTAAAAATGAAACAAGTATAAGAAATTCTAGTATACAACAACTCTCTAAAACAAAATTTAGAGTAC